>CAJBHE010000202.1 GCA_903952885.1 uncultured Burkholderiales bacterium | reverse complement strand
TATCTGACTGAAGAAGGAGTGAGCCAGATGATCAGAAAAAGTCCAATGCAAGTTGGAGCAAGAACAAAAAAGATGATTGAAACCATGAATACGCTTTCTGCGAAGCCGAACCATTTAGTAGGGTGTGGGTGCATAGTGTGGGTGCACGATTATGCGCCGCAGCCCGCAGAACCCCGTGGTTCCTAGCTGTTGTCATCACTTAACGTCGCGCCCCATCAGCCACCCCAGTATCTATGCGCCCTAGCGACCTTTTTTGGTTTCTAGGGCGTTTTGTTTTTTCGCACATACCGCCGCTATACCGACGCGGACGCTCAGATTTGTACCAGTCAGAAGTTTGAATCTATCCTTCAAAGCTCAGCCTTGACAGATGTGTATCCCAATTGCTACAATTGATCATGAATTCGATTTATACAACCGAGATCTTTGATGCGTGGTTTGAGTCCTTAAAAGACAAACAAACCGCACGTCGGATCCAGGCTCGTATTGATCGTGCAGAAGAAGGAAACTTTGGAGACCATAAAGCTGTCGGAGAAGGCGTGTCAGAGATGCGAATTCACCATGGCCCTGGCTTTCGTGTGTATTTCACTCGGCAAGGATTAGAAATTGTCATTCTCTTGGCGGGGGGAGACAAATCAAGTCAATCCAAAGACATCGAAACGGCGCACGAACTTGCGCGTCAACTCAAGGAGTAAGAACATGGCTGCTCTCAAATTACGTAAATGGGATAGTGCAGAACATCTCAAAACCGAAGAGGATATGGCGCTTTACTTAGAAGCATGCCTCCAAGAGGCTGGGGATGATGCAGCTTTCATCGCCAAAGCGCTCGGCACTATTGCACGAGCTAAAGGCATGTCGCAACTCTCACGCGATACAGGGCTGGGTCGGGAGAGCCTATATAAAGCGCTATCAGGCGAAGGAAACCCGAGCTTTGCAACAATTCTCAAAGTGACCTCGGCTTTGGGCATCAAGCTCCACGCGCAAACTATGCACGCAAGTTAAGTCGTTCCTAATGAATTCAAAGCCTGACATGACCCCAAAGCCCCCTGTGGGCCATGTTTGAGCCCCATCAGGCACCCCAGTATTTATGCACCCTAACGACCTTTTTTGGTTTCTAGGGCGTTTTTTATTTCCAGTACATGTCGACGCTATGAGGCATGGATGCTGAAACTTTTGGCCATGAGTTCAGGAATAAATTAGCGTGGCGCAACAGTCAGGTTGTTATGAACAGCACTGACTGCTTTCACCTTGGTTGCCAAGTTCGTGGCCCTGTCTGACTCAGCTTTATTGTTAACTGTGCCAGTTAAATCGACAACGCCATGGTCTGTTCGGACGCTGATATCACGGCCTTTGACTAGCTTGTCTTCTGCAAAGGCCGTCTTGACCTTGGCTGTAATCGTGGCATCGTCAACGTATTGGCTGGGTGTGTCTGTTGTTGTGTCCTTTGCGATTGCGTGCAATGGGCCGAATAGCGCGCCCAACAAAAACAAAGTTCCTGCGAATTTAAACACTTGTGCACACTAATCAATGAACAACTGCTGGTCTGTGCGCCGTCGCACCCATCTGCATGCCATTCGCCTGTGCTAGGGAAAATACTCTTAAATGCACGTGGAGCAGTATGGTTTGATAAGGCTTATGAATACACGACGCAATTTCCTCAAAAATACAGTTTTTTCTGGTGTCACGTTTTGCTCTTGCGGCATGCTTGATAACGTTTTTGCCCAAGGTATGCCCTCTGGGCCTGACAACAACGACTTAGGCAATCAGCCCGCTTTGAACTATCGACACCCTAAGCTGGGAACAAAACATGCCCCCGTGATGATCGACGGTCAACGTGTCAAAGTGATTGACGTCCACGCCCATTGCTTCTTCCCTGAAGCCGTTGCATTGGCAGGCAAGGGCGTGACTGTGAATGGTGCGGTCAAAGGCGGGCCACAGCACTACATCCCAGTGACAGACAAAGAGGCTGTTCAAATTCGCCTTGACAGTATGGACGCCATGGGCGTGGACATGCAAGTGTTATCGAGCAATGTGTTTTGGTACAGCAAAGATGCGGTTTTGGCCGAAGAGATTTGCCGCATCAACAACGACAACTTGGCCAAGCTGTGCGCGGCTCATCCGACCCGTTTTTCTGCCTTTGCATCGATCGCCTTGCAACACCCAGAACTGGCGGTTCAACAGTTGGAATCTGTCATGAAACGATCTGGGTTTCGCGGTGCCGCCATTCAGGCCAATGTGCAAGGCTTAGAGTTTTCCAATCCCAAGTTTGATCCGGTGTGGGCTAAGGCCGAGGCGCTGGGTGCTGTGTTGTTCATACATCCGCAGAGCACGCCCGAATTGGCCAAACGCTTCAAAGGCAATGGCTGGCTTGGCAACACGATTGGTAATCCCCTAGACACCACCATTGCCTTACAACATTTGATTTTTGATGGCACCTTGGATAAGTTTCCAAAACTCAAAGTCCTCTCGGCACATGGGGGTGGTTTCTTAGGATCTTATGCTCCCCGTATGGACCATGGATGCTTCGTGTCTCCCAGCAACTGCGACCCTTCGGTGGTCCTTAAGAAAAAACCCACCGAGTACCTCAACCAGATGTTTTTTGACTCGCTGGTGTTCACCCCCGAGGCCCTGCGTCACTTAGTGGCCCAAGTTGGCGCTAGTCAGGTGATGGTGGGTACAGACCAGCCCATTCCCTGGAACGAAGCGCCCGTTGAACATGTGCTGGCCACCCCTTTATCTAATCAAGAAAAAATCGCCATCTTGGGTCGCACTGCCGCCCAGGTGTTGAACATCCCTAACTTCTGATGTGTTGAAGTAGCGCAGCTATTTAGCTGCCCCCTTGGCACGCGCCGCATGTAACTTTTTGTAGCTGTCAATCATGCGGTGATGCCTATCAAGGCCTTCAAGATTCATGCTGGTTGGCTTGAGACCAAAGAAACGTAACGTACCTTCAACCGAGCCCACAACGGCGTCCATTCGGTCATTGCCAAACATCCTCCGGAAGTTGTGCTCGTAATCTGTCAGATCCAGGCCGGGATCGAGTTGTACTTCCAGCACCACGTTCAGGGCTTGGTAAAACAACTTGCGCTCGACCGTGTTGTCGTTGAACTGCAAAAAGGCGCCCACCAGTTCTTGCGCTTCTTCAAACTGCCTCAAGGCCAGGTGAATCAGCAGCTTCAACTCCAGCACGGTAAGCTGCCCCCACTCCGTGTTCTCATCAAACTCGATGCCGATCAAAGTGCCGATGTCCAGGTACTCATCGAGCTCATTGTTTCCCAAGCGATCGAGCAGGGCAGACAAGCTGGCATTGTCCAAGCGGTGCAAGTTCAGGATATCTTCGCGAAACAGAAGTGCCTTGTTGGTGTTGTCCCAGACCAAGTCTTCGACGGGGTAGACCTCTGAATAACCAGGCACCAAAATGCGGCAGGCCACTGCGCCCAGTTGGTCGTAAACGGCGGTGTAAACCTCTTTGCCCATGTCTTGAAGAATGCCAAACAAGGTGGCGGCTTCTTCGGCGTTCGAGTTTTCGCCTTGGCCCGAAAAATCCCATTCCACAAATTCGTGATCTGCCTTGGCGCTGAAAAATCGCCACGACACGATGCCGCTGGAGTCGATGAAGTGTTCGACAAAGTTGTAGGGCTCGGTGACCGCATTGCTCTCGAAGGTGGGCGGCGGCAAATCGTTCAGTCCTTCAAAGCTGCGGCCTTGCAGCAGCTCGGTCAGGCTGCGCTCCAGCGCTACTTCCAGGCTGGGGTGCGCGCCGAAGGACGCAAACACACCGCCAGTGCGTGGGTTCATCAAAGTGACGCACATCACGGGATAAGTGCCGCCCAACGATGCGTCTTTCACAAGCACCGGGAAGCCTTGTTCTTCCAAGCCTTGAATGCCCGCCAAGATGCTGGGGTACTTGGCCAGCACGTCTGACGGTACATCCGGCAAGCAAATTTCACCTTCGATGATTTCGCGCTTGACGGCACGCTCAAAAATTTCTGACAAGCATTGCACCTGCGCTTCGGCCAGGGTGTTGCCGGCACTCATACCGTTGCTGACAAAGAGGTTTTCGATCAGGTTAGACGGGAAATACACCACCTCGCCATCCGATTGGCGCACGTAAGGCAAACAACAGATGCCCCGCTCGGCATTGCCAGAGTTGGTGTCGATCAGGTGCGAGGCACGCAGTTCGCCATCGGGGTTGTAGATGGGCAGGCAGTAGGCATCCAGAATGTCTTTGGGCAGCGCATCTTTCTTCCCCGGCTTGAACCACCGCTCATTGGGGTAGTGCACAAAGGCCGCGTTGGCGATGTCTTCGCCCCAGTAGGCGCCAGCATAGAAATGGTTGTTGCTGATCCGTTCGATGTATTCGCCTAGGGCAGAAGCCAAAGCGCTTTCTTTGGTCGAGCCCTTGCCATTGGTAAAACACATGGGTGAGTGCGCATCGCGGATGTGCAAGGACCACACATGGGGAATGATGTTGCGCCAAGAGGCGATTTCAATCTTGATGCCCAAGCCCGCCAAGAGACCCGACATGTTGGCGATGGTTTGTTCCAGCGGCAGGTCTTTGCCTGCAATGAAGGTGCTGCTGTCAGCGCCCGGTTTGAGCGTGAGCAAGGACTGCGCATCGGCATCCAAATTCTCGACGACTTCAATGACGAATTCTGGGCCGGCTTGCACGACTTTTTTGACGGTGCAGCGTTCGATCGAATTCAAAATGCCCCGACGGTCGACTTCTGAAATGTCTGCCGGCAACTCCACTTGAATTTTGAAAATCTGCTGGTAACGGTTTTCGGGATCGACGATGTTGTTTTGCGAGAGGCGGATGTTTTCTGTGGAAATTTTGCGTGTGTCGCAATACAACTTCACAAAGTAGGCCGCACACAAAGCCGATGAGGCTAAAAAATAATCAAAGGGGCCCGGGGCCGAGCCGTCGCCTTTGTAGCGGATTGGCTGGTCGGCCACGACGGTGAAGTCATCGAACTTGGCTTCTAGCCGAAGCTTGTCGAGAAAGTTGACCTTGATTTCCATTATTTGTAAAAGGCTTCGACCCTACCTTTGATTTTGATCAGCAAGGGTTTGCCTTTGCGGTCCAGTGTTTTGTTGGCAGGGACTTTGACCCAGCCTTCGGACAAGCAATACTCTTCGACATCAAAGCGTTCTTTGTCATTGAAGCGGATGCCAATGTCAAATTCAAACACTGCAGGCGCGTAATGTGGGCTGCGCGGATCGATCGACAAATGGTCAGGGAGGGCAGGGCGTTGGTTTGTTGCATCAGTCATGACTAGATTTTCCATGATTTACGTTTGCAAATAAAATCATCACAACTTATGCGCAAATATTTACTTTTACTTCTCACAATGGCTTTGCAGCCAAGTGCATGGGCGGGCTGGGTGTTCTTGACGAATAACAACCATGGGGCAAATGACTATTACTTTTCCCCCGTTGAAAATAAAGGTAAGTTGAAGGGCTTACGAACCTTCAGCCAACTGCCTTTAGATGCCAAGGTGCCGTTTCATACACCCAAGGCTGTGGTGAAGGTGACTTTGTATAACTACACATCCGAGCAATCGACATATGAGATCAATTGTCAAGAGCAGACGATTCAGTTGATGGAGCGAATTTTTTATCGCGATATGGCAGGCAAGGTGCCTTTCATCACCCATAAGGTGAAAGACACGTTCATTCAAGAGAGTAATTCTGAGTTTGCAAGGCAGTTCATCAAGACACCGCTGCACTTTGATGACATCCGACATTCCCGGATGTACGAGGCTGCTTGTCAATAAAAAAGGGGACCGCTCTCGGCGGTGAATTGGAGTCCACACGCGCCCTCAAAATTCGGGCTGGTAGCGAGAGCGGTCATAAACCTAAGCAACCTTGAACCCTATATATCGGTAAAAGGTGCCTAGGCTTTAGCGAATTAGCCAATCAAATCGACACGGCCATCCAAACTCATCACGCCTGTGATGACGCTGAGCTTGGGGTGGCGCTTTTGCACTTGTTTGCGGAACTCGTTCAGAGCTTCTGCGTGTGATTCAGTTTCAATTTCTTTGTTAGCCACTTTGTCTTCGCCAAAAGCGAGCTTGGCAGCGCCGCAATCGCGGTGGGTGATACCCACCACGCGTTTGATTTGATGCAAAGACACGGTGATGTCCAAGTTATCCCAATACGCTTTGTGCCAAGCTGAGAACTTGGGGTGCACCGCGCCAATGGGGCCGCCTGCAATGACGAATTGGCTGTAGTTGTCAGTCAGTTTTTCACGACTGATGCCTTGCAGCAGGCCCATGTATTGCCAGCTAAGGGTGGTGAAGCGCGGGTCAATACAGTTGACCAACATGGCTTCGTAGTTGCCGCTGGCAGCTTGGGCTTGGAAAGGGGCGAGGCCCATCAATCCGCCGGCCACAGTGGCAGCACCGGCAGCTAGGAAGCCGCGGCGTGAATGATTGCCGGCCAATTGAAGCGGGCCGCAGCATGCGCAAGAAGGTGTCAAGTTGCTCACAGTGGTGTCCTTGTTGTGGTTAAAAAAGAAAAGTCGGTAATTGGGTTTCGACATCAAACCATCAAGCTTGAGTGGTTTTGATGATTTTTACAGAAATTACGTTTAAAGGTCATGCACATCTTGTTTTTGATGGGCGTCGATAATGTCGGTACATCATGTCTGCAAGCCCTTCACTCGCCCCATCCCTTCGTGTTTTAAGCCTCATCCCACCGATGACGCAGCTGAACACCCCTTACCCGTCTACCGCCTATCTGACGGGGTTTTTGCGCTCTCAGGGTGTGGATGCTGTGCAAGACGACTTGGCACTGGCACTGGTACTTGCCTTGTTCACGCCCGAAGGCTTGGACCAAGTGCGCGACTGCGCTTTGGCGCAGCCTGAGGCTGAACGTACAGCTTGTGTGAACTACTTTTTGGATTATTTCAACCGCTATCAATCCACCATCGCGCCCACGATCGCATTTTTGCAGGGGCGTGACTCGACTTTGAGTCATCGTATTGCAGGACGCGGTTTTTTGCCAGAAGGTCCACGTTTTGCGTCGCTCGACGTTTATGAAGATGACGGCAGCGGCGACCCATTGGCGTGGGCCTTTGGCGCGCTGGGCCAACAAGACAGAGCTCGCCATTTGGCCACTTTGTATTTGAATGACTTGGCCGATGTGCTGCGCGATGCTGTGGACAGCCGCTTTGAGTTTGTGCGCTACGCCGAACAACTGGCGGGTAGTCAAGCCACTTTTGAGCCCTTGGCCCAAGCGCTGGCGGCTGCGCCCTCCTTGGTGGATACCACCTTGCAGGCGCTGACGCTTGAGGTGATCGCCAAGCATCAACCGCAATTGGTGTTACTGTCCGTGCCATTTCCCGGCGCGGTGTATGCGGCGTTTCGCATGGCACAGACCATCAAGGCGCATCACCCACACATTCGTATTGGCTTGGGCGGCGGCTTTGTGAATACCGAATTGCGCGAGCTGACCGAGCCTCGCGTGTTTGACTATGTGGACTTCATCAGCCTAGATTCTGGCGAGCGACCTCTGTTGGCGTTGCTAGAACACTTGCAAGGCAAACGCAGCGTGCAACGACTGGTGCGTACCTTCGTGCGCAACGAAGCAGGCACGGTGCAACTGATGAATTGGGCCGAGCCCGATGTGCCGTTTGAAGACGTGGGCACGCCCACTTGGGATGGCTTGCCACTGGACCGTTATTTGTCGTTGCTGGATATGCTCAACCCCATGCACCGCTTGTGGAGTGATGGCCGCTGGAACAAGTTGACTGTGGCGCACGGCTGTTATTGGAAAAAATGCAGCTTTTGTGATGTGAGCCTGGACTACATCTCGCGCTACGAAACCGCATCGGCCACCACGCTGGTCAACCGCATTGAGCAAATCGTGGCCGAGACGGGACAAACGGGTTTTCATTTTGTGGACGAAGCTGCACCGCCTAAAGCTTTGAAAGCCTTGGCCGAAGAGCTGTTGCGCCGCAAGGTGCACATCTCTTGGTGGGGCAATATTCGCTTTGAGAAAACCTTCACGCCCGAGCTGGCTGGGTTGTTGGCCGAGAGTGGCTGCATTGCCATGTCGGGTGGTTTAGAAGTGGCTTCCGACCGACTGCTGAGCCTGATGAAAAAAGGCGTATCGGTCGAGCAAGTGGCGCAGGTCACCAAAGGCTTTTCAGAGGCAGGGATTTTGGTGCACGCCTATCTGATGTATGGCTTTCCCACCCAGACCGTGCAAGATACGGTGGATGCGCTGGAATATGTACGCCAACTGTTTGAGAACGGCTGTATTCAAAGTGGCTTCTTCCATCGCTTTGCTTGCACCGTGCATTCACCCGTGGGCAAGAACCCAGAAGACTACGGCGTGCAGGTGGTGTCGCTGCCTGATGTGAGCTTTGCCAAGAACGACATTGCATTCATTGATCCCACGGGGACAGACCACGACGCGCTAGGGCACGGTTTGAAGAAAGCCATTTACAACTACATGCACGGCGTGGGTGTGGAAGAGGATGTGCGCCAATGGTTTGAACTGCCCAAAGGTAAGTGCCCCAAAACCTTAGTGCCGCGCAATAAAATATCCAGAGCGATCGGCGGCGCTTGAAAAATTCTTGGCGCTTCACTCTAAAACGTGCGAATTCACCATTAGAATGGCGACATTGGAATTTAACACTCCACGCGGGAATAGCTCAGTTGGTAGAGCGCAACCTTGCCAAGGTTGAGGTCGCGAGTTCGAATCTCGTTTCCCGCTCCAAATTAAAAAGCCCTCAGATGTAAATCTGAGGGCTTTTTCTATGTCTACGCGTGCTTTATTTTTTTGGCAAAGTGCCGCCGCTCTTCACGCATTCGTCCACGGTTTTAAATTCAGTGAACTTTTTGGTTTGCCCATAGCTGGCGCTGTTTTTGTCGTGACAAATGCCTGAATCTGATTTTTTCACAACGGGTTCTGCTGCCGCGGCGGGTTGACCCGCTGCGGGGCGGCCGCCACTTTTCACACATTCATCCATGGACCCAAAGCCTGTGAACTTTTTCGTATTGCCAAAAGAGGGGCTGGATTTGTCATGGCAAATGCCTGCATCTGACTTCTTCACGACGGGTTCAGCAGCATCCTTTTTGTCTGTGGCATGAGCCAGGCTCAGGCCTGAGGCCATTACGGCCGCCAACAAGAAATGGTGAGTGGTGCGTTGTGTCATGAGCTGTCTCCTATTAGTGGTGCAAGGGTTTGTGGAATTAAGCAGTACTCAAATTCATCCAAACTAAATATAGACTAAAAATATTGCAATTCGGTCATGACTTCTCTGAGTCCCAGAGGCGGCTGACGTAAAATGTGTCTATTCAACGACACTGCCCGAGTGGTGAAATTGGTAGACACAAGAGACTTAAAATCTCTCGCTTCCGTAAGGGGCGTACCGGTTCGATTCCGGTCTCGGGCACCACCATACAAGTACAAGGAAGGAGTTTCGTCATGGCACGCTACAACGCCGCGTATGAAATTCATGTCCACGGATTGGTCCCTCTTCACCCTGATGTTGGTTTAGATCAGTTGCAGGACGCCCTGCGCCCTTTGTGGCGTTACACAGGCGCTGCATCCCTTGAAGAAGGGGCCACCAGTTCTTATCCTGAAGAGCCAGGTATTCGTTTCAACCCTGAAGAACGCACCTTGCAAATGTGTTGGACGGTGTCTGGCGATGACGATTTCCGCCAAAGCTTGGACGAAATGTGCATGAGCTTGAATGAGCTCACCGCTGCAGGAGCCCCCATCGAAGTTACGTTTTACGACAATGACTTTGACGAGGAGGACGATACTCGCGGAGAAGATTCTCGAGATGATTTTGTGATGTTGTTTGTGGGCCCCACACCAGCCGACATCATGCAAGCGCAGCGCGACATGTTGGTCAACGACGTGATTCAGTTGATGGAGCGTCATTTTGACGGCGCTGAATTGGGTGGCGTGGTCAATGAAATTGACAAGCTGTTTTCTGAGCGTTTTGACAACCTCGTCAACTCTCTCGATTTGGGGCGCCCACCGCGCGGCCCCAATGGCGGCCACGGGAGTGGCGGTCATGGCGGGCGAAAGCCACGCCACTTGCATTGACAAGACCCTAAAAAAACCGGCCTCTGTAGAAGAATCCGGTTTTTTTCTTGGGCTCCTCAAACGCGATGCGTTTAAAACTTCAAGCTCAGTTGGACTTGATGCCAATGCCTTTGAACTCACCCGTGGCAATGCGCTTTTCCCACTCGGCAGGGCCGGTTATGTGGGCACTTGTACCGCCTGAGTCCACCGCCACAGTCACGGGCATGTCGACCACGTCGAACTCGTAAATGGCTTCCATGCCGAGGTCGGCAAAGCCCACCACTTCCGCGTGTTTGATGGCTTTTGACACAAGGTAGGCCGCGCCGCCCACCGCCATCAGGTAAGCAGACTTGTGCTTCTTGATGGCTTCGATAGCGGTTGGGCCGCGTTCGGCTTTGCCCACCATCGAGATCAAGCCAGTTTGCGACAGCATCATCTCGGTAAACTTGTCCATGCGGGTAGCGGTGGTGGGGCCTGCTGGGCCCACGGCTTCGTCGCCCACGGGATCGACAGGGCCCACGTAGTAAATCACGCGGTTGGTGAAGTCCACGGGCAACTTCTCGCCCTTGGTCAACATGTCTTGGATGCGCTTGTGTGCGGCATCGCGGCCGGTGAGCATCTTGCCGTTGAGCAGAATGGTTTGACCAGGCTTCCAGCTCGCCACTTCTTCTTTGGTAAGTGTGTTGAGGTCCACACGCTTGCTTTTCTCTGTGTCTGGGGTCCAGTTGACGTTGGGCCAAAGGTCCATCGAGGGCGCTTCCAAAAACACTGGGCCAGAACCGTCCATCACAAAGTGGGCGTGGCGTGTGGCTGCGCAGTTAGGAATCATGGCCACGGGCTTGCTAGCCGCGTGCGTGGGGTACATCTTGATCTTCACGTCAAGCACCGTGGTCAAGCCGCCCAAGCCTTGAGCTCCAATGCCGAGGGCGTTGACCTTGTGGTAGAGCTCCAAGCGCAGTTCTTCGACTTGGCTGAGCTTCTCGCCTTTGCTGGATTTATCCAGCAATTGGTACATGTCCAGGTCGTCCATCAAGCTCTCTTTGGCCATCAGCACGGCTTTTTCAGCCGTGCCGCCAATGCCAATGCCCAGCATGCCAGGAGGGCACCAGCCCGCACCCATGGTTGGGACTGTTTTGAGCACCCAATCCACCACGCTGTCGCTGGGGTTGAGCATGACCATTTTGGATTTGTTCTCGCTGCCGCCGCCTTTAGCTGCCACGGTCACATCCACTTTGTCGCCAGGCACGATTTGCGTGAAGATCACGGCCGGCGTGTTGTCTTTGGTGTTTTTGCGCGCGAACTGAGGGTCATCTACCACCGAGGCACGCAGCATGTTGTCGGCAAAGTTGTAGCCGCGACGCACGCCTTCGTTGACGGCGTCTTCCAAACTGCCGTTGAAGCCTTCCCATCGCACGTCCATGCCCACTTTCAAAAACACGTTCACGATGCCCGTGTCTTGGCAAATCGGGCGATGGCCGAAAGCGCTCATCTTGCTGTTGGTCAAGATTTGCGCGATGGCATCTTTGGCCGCAGGGCTTTGCTCGCGCTCGTAGGCACTGGCCAAGTGAGAAATGAAATCAGCGGGGTGGTAGTAGCTGATGTATTGCAGAGCGGCAGCGACCGATTCAATCAAGTCGTTTTGGCGGATCGTGGTCATGGATGGGGTCCTGAAAAAGGTCAGAGGTAAAAAGCTTGCAGCACAAGGCTGCGGTTTATTTGATGGTCAGCACCCAAGTGGCCAGTTTTTTGGCATCAGCATCGCTGACCTGCGTGTTGGCAGGCATAGGCACGGGGCCCCAAACACCAGCGCCACCTTTTTGAATTTTGGTGGCCAGTTTGTCCGCGGCTGTTTTGTCGCCTGCGTACCTAGCTGCCACATCTTTCAGGGCTGGACCCACCAGTTTTTTGTCAGTGGCGTGGCAGGCCATGCAGTTTTTGGAGGTTGCTAAGGCCAGATCTGCGTATGCATGAGTTATTGATAAAAAAACTCCCATAAGCGTCAAAGTGATGTGTCTCATGTCGCCTCCAAATTGCCTAGGTGGATCAAAAGTCGTCGAGTACTGCGCCTTTGCTGGCGCTGGATGCGTTGAAAGCAAACTTGGCTTGAACACCGCGCACATAACGTGGCAAAGGCGCTTTCCAACCTACTTTGCGTTTGGCCAGCTCGGCGTCGTCTACATTGAGCTGCAGCAGCAACTGGCGAGCGTCAATGGTGATCGAGTCCCCCTCGTGCACAAACGCGATGTTGCCACCGGCCGCGGCTTCGGGCGCAACGTGGCCGACCACCATGCCCCAAGTGCCGCCAGAGAATCGACCATCAGTGATGAGGCCCACGCTTTCACCCAAGCCCGCGCCAATCAAAGCACCTGTCGGGGCCAACATTTCAGGCATGCCTGGACCGCCTTTGGGGCCGAGGTAGCGCAGCACCATCACGTCACCCGCGACGATCTTGCCGTCTAAGATGGCTTTCAGCGCCGACTGCTCGTCGTCAAACACGCGCGCTGGGCCCGTGATGACCGGGTTTTTCAAGCCTGTGATTTTGGCCACTGCGCCTTCTGGAGAGAGGTTGCCTTTGAGAATGGCCAAGTGGCCTTCAGCGTACATGGGTTTGTCGATGGGGCGAATCACGTCTTGGTCAGCGCGTGGTGCGTCAGGGATGTCTTTCAAGGTTTCTGCGATGGTCTTGCCCGTGATGGTCAAGCAATCACCGTGCAACAAACCAGCTTTGAGCAATATTTTCATCACTTGTGGAATGCCGCCTGCTTTGTGCAAGTCGACAGCCAAGTATTTTCCGCTAGGCTTTAAGTCGCACAACACAGGCACTTTGCGGCGCACACGCTCGAAATCGTCGATCGTCCAGTCCACACCTGCGGCATGGGCGATGGCTAAAAAGTGCAACACCGCATTGGTGGAGCCGCCTGTGGCCATGATCACAGCGACGGCGTTTTCCAAAGCTTCTTTGGTGACGATGTCGCGTGGTTTGATGTCTTTCTTGACCGCTTCTATCAGCACGCGGGCCGACTCTTGCGCCGAGTTCATTTTTTCGTCATGCGGGTTAGCCATGGTGGAGGAGTAGGGCAAGGACAAACCCAAGGCTTCAAAGGCGGAAGACATGGTGTTGGCCGTGTACATGCCGCCACAAGAGCCTGTGCCAGGAATGGCGCGTTGCTCGATTTGCTTGAGGTCTTCGTCGCTCATGTTGCCAGCGGCGTTTTGGCCCACGGCCTCAAACACGCTGACGATGTTGAGTTCTTGGTCTTTGTAATAGCCGGGCAGGATCGTGCCACCATAGACATAGATAGCAGGTACGTTGGCCCGCAACATGCCCATCATGCCGCCTGGCATGTTTTTGTCGCACCCGCCCACGACTACCACGCCGTCCATCCACTGGCCTTGCACGCAGGTTTCGATGCAGTCCGAGATGACTTCGCGGCTGACCAATGAATATTTCATGCCTTCCGTACCCATGGCCATGCCATCAGAAATGGTAGGTGTTCCGAAAATTTGTGCATTACCGCCAGCTGCTTCGATGGCTGCGACTGCTGCGTCTGAGAGCTTTTGCAAGCCGCTGTTGCATGGAGTAATCGTGCTGTGACCATTGGCCACGCCAATCATCGGTTTTCCAAAGTCGCTTTCCTCGTAACCCATGCCGTAGTACATTGAACGGTTGGGCGCGCGGGATTTGCCCTCGGTGATATTGGCAGAACGGCGGTTGATTTTGATGGTTTTCGTGTCCATGGTGTCTCACAATTTTGTTTGAGCCTCAAGTTTACCTGTGGTGATTGGTGTCATCTAAATGGTTGACGCCCAAGGCACAATCCCATCATGCTGATACATCCTCAAATTGATCCTGTCGCCCTGGCTTTAGGGCCTTTGTCCATTCACTGGTATGGCTTGACATACTTAGCTGCATTTTTCTTGTTTGTGTGCCTGGGCCACTTGCGTTTGAAGCATCAGCCCTATGCCTCACAAGTGGTGTTGGGGTCTTGGTCCAAGCAAGACATTGAAGATATTTTGTTTTACGGTGTGATGGGTGTGGTTTTGGGTGGGCGCATCGGTTATTGCGTGTTTTACAACCCCAGTTATTATTTGATTCACCCCCTGGAAGTGCTGGCTGTGTGGCAAGGTGGCATGAGTTTTCACGGTGGTATGTTGGGTGTGTTTGTGGCAACGGCATGGTTTGCCAGACAACGTCAACGCCCTTGGCTGTGGGTCACTGACTTTATTGCCCCATGTGTGCCCACGGGCTTAGCTGCAGGTCGCATCGGCAACTTCATCAATGGCGAGTTGTGGGGCAGGGCAGCAGACCCATCGTTGCCTTGGGCTATGGTGTTTCCGCAAAGTGGAACTTTGATTGCACGCCACCCTTCACAGATATATCAGTTTTTAGGTGAAGGCCTGTTGTTGTTTGTTGTCATGTGGATATATGCGCGTCAGCCGCGCCCTGTCGGTGCTGTATCGGGTGTCTTCATGATGGGTTATGGCAGCTTGCGGTTTATGGCCGAATACTTTCGTGAACCCGATGCGCACTTGGGTCTGCTGGCGCTTGGCATGACCATGGGGCAGTGGTTGTGTGTGCCGATGGTAGGCATCGGCATATGGATTTGGCTGCGCGCCCTTTATCACGTCGAAACCGTATAAATTTATATTGAATATCAGGGTAAGTCCCTGAGTATTTAGATTCGGTCATGGCTTTTTGAGGTCCATAATTATGCATAATTACAAATTATTGATCCCTTAATAATTCATGCGTCCTCTTCCCAGTTCTTTACACAACGATGTGGCCACGCAGCTGCGCAACTGCATTTTTGATGGCTATCTCAAACCTGGTGGCTTCATCGATGAAGTGACTTTGTGCGAGCTGTGGTCTATCTCGCGCACGCCCTTGCGCGAAGCGCTCAAGGTCCTGACGGCTGAGGGCTTGGTTCGCCACGAGCCCCGCCAAGGTTGTTTTGTCAACGAGGTGACTGAGCAAGATCTGGATGACATATTTCCGGTTATCGCTTTACTCGAAGGCCGTTGTGCCTTTGATGCTACCCATCTGGCTAAACCCGCCGATGTGCAAGCACTTGAGGTCTTGCATGAGCGGCTTAAACAATTTGCTAAAGCAGGTCGTATCAATGAGTATTACGACGCCAATTTTGCGATACACGAAGCCATCATTCGATTGGCCAATAACAAATGGTTGGCACAAACTATTTCCGACCTACGCAAAATTTTGAAGCTCGCGCGCTTGCAACAGTTGCATGCGCCTGGGCGTTTGACGCAGAGTTTGAAAGAGCACTTGGCCGTATTGGCCGCAATTAAGGCTGGCGACGCCGCAGGTGCAGACATGGCCATGCGCAACCACTTGTTGCAGCAACGTGAGGCCTTGCGTAAGTTGTCCTCAGTCAACCAGGGCTTGTTGAAAGCTTAAATAAGGCATCAGGTTAGAAAGAATAATGGAATGAATGCGACAACTTGGCTTAGCAGCAAACTTAATCTGCTTCTTAATTCAGATTCCGCCGCAGAGGCGTCTAAGCTGGAAGATCGCTCTTCGCGTGAGCGTTTGAACGCTACTTTACGCCAGAAGAAAGAAGCTTTGTCACCACGCTCATTGCGCCGCACGCTCACCCTTTTGCAAGCTGTGGTCGACCCGCGTGTGAGCGAGGTCGAGGGCGGTCGCCGTGCGAAAGCCTTGGCCGATTGGTACGCTAAAGCTGATGCCGCGGAGCGACAAGATTTGTGGCTGCTCATCAGTGAGCAGTTTGGTCCAGACGCAATCAAGGTGCGTGCTGCACGTGATGATTACGACGGCGCCTTGGGGACCGTGGATGAAGGTCCCGCTGAGATTCGCTTACGTCGTGCTTTGGTGTCACCTCGTACGCGATTGTTGCAACGCTTTGCAGCGTCAGCTGGCGGCATGCGTTTTTTGGTGGATTTGCGTGCTGAGCTGTTGCCCCACTTGAAAGGCAACAAGCGTTTGCAAGCCTTAGACGCCGAACTGGAAAATCTATTTTCCACTTGGTTTGATGTGGCTTTCTTAGAGTTGCGTAGCATCAGCTGGGACTCACCTGCCTCTTTGATAGAAAAACTCATCAAATACGAAGCTGTGCACGACATTCGTAGTTGGGCCGATTTGAAAAACCGTTTGGACAGCGATAGACGCTGCTATGGTTTCTTTCACTCAAGTTTGCCTAACGAGCCTTTGATCTTTGTGGAAGTAGCCTTGCTCAACGAGATGGCCGACAACATCATGCCGTTGTTGGATGAGTCAGCTGCACCCGAAGATTTACAAAAGTCCAGCGTGGCGATTTTTTATTCCATTAGCAATACACAAGGTGGTTTGAAGGGCGTGAGCTTTGGCGACTCGTTGATCAAGCGCGTGGTGGAAACTTTACGAGCGGAATTTCCAAAACTCAAAACCTTTGCCACTTTGTCACCTATTCCAGGTTTGCGTCCTTGGTTGGCAAAGAACGCGCAAGATTTGTTGACTCAACTCAACGAAAAAGAACTCTCAGCCTTGGGGCGAGAAATTAGTTTTGAGCCTCCCACCGCCAGCCATGTGTTGGCGGCCATTGACCAACCTCAAGTGTTAGAGGTGTTGTCAATCAAGTCGCCGTTGCGTCATTTCCTTACCAGGGCAGGTGCGCATTACCTTGGCCAATGTAAACACTTTGATCAAGTGTTAGACCCCGTGGCGCGTTTCCATTTGGGTAACGGCGCACGCATTGAGCGCATTAACTGGTTTGCCGATCCATCGACCAAAGGTTTCAAGCAATCTCATGGATTGATGGTCAATTACTTGTATGACCTCAAGCGCATCGACAAGCACCGTCAGATGCTAGAAAAGGGTATGGCGCCCGCTTCTGGCGAAGTGGAAGAAATGTATTTTAGTAAGCCGCGTTAGTTTAAAAACAAAGAAGGAGAAAGACATGCATCAACTCAAATCAAACACAAGCCGTAGACATTGGATGACCATGACGGTGGCCGCTTGCGCTTCCTTCAACTTTGGCGCAATAGCGCAAAGCACATGGCCTACCAAACCCGTTACGATGATTGTTCCGTTTCCTGCAGGTGGCGGCACAGATGCGTTTGCACGCCCCTTCTCTGCACAGTTTTCAAAACAATCTGGTAAAACTTTGGTCATCGACAACCGAGGGGGTGCAGGCGGCAACTTGGGGGCTGGTATTGCCTCTAAAGCCGCTCCAGACGGCTACACCTTGTTCATGGGCGCGGTGCACCACTCCATTGCGCCATCGATGTACCCCAAACTCGATTACGACTTAGAGCGAGATTTTGTGCCCCTTGCCCTCGTAGCCAGCGTGCCACACGTGCTGGTGGTTAACCCCAAGAATATGCCTGGTGACTTCAAGGCTTTCATGGAAATGGTGCGAAGCAAGCCTGGCAAGTTCAATTATGGTTCGGCTGGTGGTGGTACATCGCACCATCTGGCGGGCGAGTTGTTCAAGCTGCAAAGCAAAACCTTTATCACACACATTCCCTATCGTGGTTCGGGTCCCGCTCTACAAGATTTGATCGCGGGTAATGTGGACATGATGTTTGATGGCTTGGGTTCTTCAGCCCAACACATCAAAGGTGGTCGTATCAAGGCCTTGATGGTGTCGGGCAACAAACGTAACCCAGCATTCCCGGACGTGCCTTGCGCTGCGGAGTTGGGCTTGCCTGATTACAACGTGAACACTTGGTATGGTTTGTGGGCCCCCAAAGGCACGCCTGCCGACGTACAGGGACGCGCCATCGAAGAGGTGCGCAAGGCCGCGGCATCTGAAGAAATCAAAGCTAGCTGGGCGAATAACGGTGCAGATTTCCCCAACCTAACGGGTGCACAGTTTGGTAGTTTTGTGTCGGCCGAAATCAAAAAATGGGCGGCCGTCGTGAAAGCATCTGGCGCCAAACTCGATTAACCGAAGACAAACGATGAATCACAACCTCTACGCGGCTTTGCGTGCCGCTTTTCCTAACGACTTAAACACAACCGCCATCGAAACCGACGATGGCTTGCACTACCGCTGGTCCGACCTCGAGCGTGCTAGCGCGATGATGGCCAACCTACTGGACTCACTGCACATTCCCAAAGGCTCACGCGTGGCGGTGCAAGTGGAAAAGTCGGTCGAAGCCGTCATGCTCTACCTAGCAACCTTGCGAGCAGGTTATGTGTTTTTGCCTTTGAACACGGCCTACCAAAGTGCAGAGATTGAGTATTTCATCGGCAACGCCGAACCCGCCGTGGTGGTGTGCAGCAGCAAGAACTTTGGCTGGGTCAGCAAAATTGCTTTCAAGGCGGGCACACTAAACGTGTTCACCTTAGACGACAACCGCACGGGTAGTTTGCTTCAGCGAGCAGCGCATTGCTCTGACAAACACCAAGCGGTGCAAAACAAGGCCGATGACTTGGCTGCTATTTTGTACACCAGCGGCACCACAGGCCGTAGCAAAGGCGCGATGCTGTCACACGGCAACATGCTGAGCAACGCGCAGACCTTGAAAGACTATTGGGGCTGGAAGCCAGGCGATGTGCTCATTCACGCCTTGCCCATCTTCCATGTGCACGGTTTGTTTGTAGCCATTCATGGCGCGTTGCTCAACGGTAGCAAGATGATTTGGATGTCCAAGTTCGACCCCAAACTCGTCATCGCCAAAATGCCAGAAGCCACCGTGTTCATGGGCGTACCTACGCTCTATGTGCGCATGTTGGCTGAGCCAAGCCTCACCAAAGCGCAAGCCTCGAACATGCGCTTGTTTGTGGCGGGTTCAGCGCCTTTGTTGTTGGAAACCTTCAATGAGTGGCAAGACCGTGTAGGCCAGCCGATTCTCGAGCGCTACGGCATGAGCGAAACCGTCATGCTCACTTCCAACCCCTACGCAGCTGATGCGCGCTACCCTGGCCAGACTGAACGCCGTGGTGGCACCGTCGGCTTCCCCTTGCCAGGCGTGTCTTTGCGCGTGCAAGACGACGAAGGCAAAGCCTTACCCGTGGGCGAAATTGGTGGCATCCAAGTCAAAGGCCCCAACGTGTTTGGCGGTTACTGGCGCATGCCCGAGAAAACCAAAGAAGAGTTCACGGCCGACGGTTATTTCAAAACCGGTGACTTGGGCAAGGTCGACGAGCGCGGCTACGTGGTCATAGTTGGTCGCAGCAAAGACCTCATCATCAGCGGCGGCTACAACGTATACCCCGCCGAAATCGAGGGCTACATCAACGACATGGCGGGCGTCGCCGAAAGCGCTTTGATTGGTGTGCCGCACCCAGACTTTGGTGAAGTGGGCGTAGCTGTCGTCATCGCCAAACCTGGTGCCAAGGTCGATGCAGATGCGATCATTGCCGCACTCAAGTCACAACTGGCCAACTTCAAAATTCCGAAGAAGTGTTTTGTTGTCGCTGAGCTGCCTCGCAACACCATGGGCAAAGTGCAAAAGAACTTGTTGCGCGACCAGTACAAAGGTTTGTTTTAAGTTGCCTGAGCTTCGATCCGTGGGTTGAATCATTCGATTTCCCACACTCGGATGCTGATGGGGCTGTGCGGCGGCTGCCGATTTCTGGTAATCCAGCATGAGGCAGCCGCCGCACAGCCCCGTCAGCATCAGCGATAGAGAGAGCTTAGCCAGCCAAAGCTGCCGAGTTCACCCGCTGCGTGATGTGCGCCAAAGCCTCATCCACTTGGTCAATCAAGATCAAGCACAAATCGCCCTTTTGCAATCGCTCCATTGCACGGTCAATTGCCAAAAATTCGCCATGAATCTCATCGATATGCGTTGTTCGTTTAGCACCATCTAAACCTTGACGCAAAAGCCTCAACACCTCGCCATCGACACGGCCACGTTGGCACGCGTCTTGGTACAGCACCACATCGTCAAACGCTTCGCCAATGATGCGTGTTTGCTCGCGAATATCATCGTCACGGCGGTCACCTGCGCCGCTGATCACCACGCTGCGGCGTTGTGCGGGTAGGTTGCTTACTGCTTGAACCAGGGCCTTGATGGCATCTGGGTTGTGGCCGTAATCGGCAATCACGGTGGCGCCTTTGTAGTCAAACACGTTGAAGCGTCCGGGCACAGCATTGCTGTCGCTGACGAAAGTGGCCAAGCCTTTGCAGATGGTTTGCCAAGACACACCTATCGCCCATGCCGCACCAATTGATGCCATGACGTTCTCAATTTGAAAGCTGATCGCGCCACCGCGTGTGACGGGAATTTCTGACAAAGGAATACGCACCGAGTGGTTACCTTGCATTGCCACGATTTGGTCCTCTTCCACAAACACCACGCGTTTGCCTTGCGCACGGTGGGTGGCAATCACAGGGTGGTGCGAATCCAAACCAAAGAAAGTGACTTGTCCTGGGCATTTGTTGGCCATGGCAGCCACCATAGGGTCTGTGGCATTGAGGACTGCCGTGCCAGACTCAGCCACGTTTTGCACAATGACGCGCTTTAACACGGCGAGATCTTCAACGGTCGTGATGTAGTTGAGTCCTAAGTGATCGCCCATGCCAATGTTGGTGACCACGGCCACTTGACAGCGGTCAAATGCTAGGCCTTCGCGCAGCATACCGCCCCTTGCAGTTTCAAGCACGGCGGCGTCCACATCGGGGTGTGCCAACACATTACGTCCGCTGCGTGGGCCACTGCAGTCGCCGCTGTCGGTTTGACGGCCATTCACATACACGCCATCTGTGTTGGTCATGCCCACGCGCCAGCCGTTGGCGCGGAGCAGGTGAGAAGTCAACCGCACGGTCGTGGTTTTACCATTGGTCCCAGTCACAGCAATCACAGGAATACGGCCATCGCCACCGTCTGGAAACATGGTCGCCATCACTGCCTCACCGACGTCACGGCCTTTACCGAATGAGGGACTTAGGTGCATGCGTAAGCCAGGTGCTGCGTTGACTTCGACCACGCCGCCGCTTTGCTCTTCGAGGGGACGCAGCACGGACTCACACACCACGTCTACGCCACATATATCAAGGCCCACCATTTGCGCTGCTGCAATGGCACGAAGGGCAACTTCTGGATGTACGTCATCGGTCACGTCGGTGGCTGTTCCGCCAGTGGACAAGTTGGCGTTGTTGCGCAGAATCACACGAGCACCTTTGGCTGGCACTGAGTTGGCTTCAAAGCCTTGTTCTTTGAGACGCGCGATGGCGATGTCGTCGAAGTGAATTTTGGTCAACGAGGTGGCATGACCTTCGCCACGGCGAGGGTCGGCATTCACGGTATCGACTAACTCACGTACTGTATTTTTGCCGTTGCCAATCACCAGTGGGGGTTCGCGGCGGGCGGCAGCGACCAATTTGTTGCCGACCACTAGCAAACGGTAATCGCTGCCTTGTAGGAAGCGCTCCACCAACACGTCGTCGCGATGAGCCACTGCAGCTAAATAAGCTGCTTTCACGCCTTCTTCGGTGGTGACGTTGACAGAAATGCCTTTACCTTGGTTGCCATCTCGCGGCTTGACAACAACAGGCAGGCCAATCTCTTGTGCTGCAGCCCAAGCGTCCTCCGCGCTCGTCACGGGGCGGCCCAGAGGCACGGGCACACCTGCAGCATGCAAGAGCTTCTTGGTGAGTTCTTTGTCTTGCGCGATGGACTCAGCAATCGCGCTGGTCGAGTCAATCTCAGCAGCTTGAATGCGGCGTTGTTTGCTACCCCAGCCCAATTGAACCAAGCTGCCCTCGGTCAAACGACGGAAGGGAATGCCACGCGCAATGGCGGCGTTGACGATAGAGCCTGTGGATGGGCCTAGGCGAATGTCCTCGTCAAGTTCACGTAGTTGGTGGATAGCAGCATCCACATCAAAACTGGTGTTGTTGAATGCGGCGAGGCACAGCTGATGAGCCAACTTGATGGCCATACAGCCCACTTGCTCTTCGGTGTACTCGACCGCCACTTGGAACAACCCGTGATCTGTTGTGGCGGTGGTGCGGCTAAATGTGACGGGGCAGCCCGCTTCGATCTGCAAATGTAAGGTGGCAGCTTCGAGAGCATGCGCCATGCTGAGCTTGACCTTTTGTTGTGTCGGTTGCAACTTGCCCACGCCTGGAAACAAGTTACGCAAGCGGTTTTCAAAGTCAGGGTGTTGGCTCAGATCTATTTCATCGGTGGCGCAGGTCACCATGGCCTCTACAGCGAAGTGACGTGTCCAGAGGTTGGGGCCGCGCAGGGCGCGTATGCGAGAAACTTCCATTAGCCATTCATCCTTACGGCGCTTTTAGCAACGTGTTGGTTTTGTTGTCCGAAATTCTTCAAGCCAGCGCGAATCAGCAGTGGCGCAATGTCCAGCGACCAAGCGGCCGCGACAGCCGCCAGCAGGGTAGAGAGATACAAGCCGTCTTTGAGCAAGCGTGCAATCAATTCGAGGTCGAGGTGGAACAGTTGCGTTTCTTGGTCGCCACGCGCCAAGGTGACGTGACCATCTTTGCAGAACACAGCCCGACCGCCTTGCTGCAAGTGCGCCATCAAGGTGGCGTTGTCTCGGTTTTTGGCGTAGTAAACCACTTCGCCATCGCTCAACTCAGCCAAGGTGGTGACGGCTTGTTCGTCCGCATTCAACACAGAGGCACCCTCTGGCAACACCAAGTCAATTTGTGTGCGAACCACAGTGCGCATTTGCTCAGAGGTTTGGATGTCGTGCTTTTCCATCAAAACTTCTGTCGTGTCGGGCATGTTGGTCACGATGCCAACCAAGCAACGGTCATAGGCCAAGCCTTCGTCCAAGATGTGTGCGGGGGTGGTTTCAAACACGGCTGCATCAAGCGCGCGGTTGATGAGTAAACGCTGTGATGCTTCAAACCCACGCGAGTCGGTTTTGCCCAAGTGCTGTTGGTCCATGTACAAGCCGTCTGTGCAGGCCAATCCCGTGCGTTTTCCTGAGAGGTGTAGCAACCAAGCCACGAGCTGCGACAACTCTGTGGTTTGTTGGCTGCCCACAATGCCCACCACGGGGATTCGACCTGATTCATTGGGGCCGAACAGATGTTCGACAATGGCTTTGCCCACCGGGCGGGGTTGACCCACAGCAGGTTTGACGTGCATCAGCAAGCCCGGGCCCGCGTTGACCTCAATGATCGCGCCCTTGGTTTCTTCCAAGGGGCGTGAGATGTCTTGGGTCACGATATCGATACCAGCGATGTCCAAACCAATCACGCGCGCTGCGAGGGTGGCCACAGCAGCGACTTCGGGATGAACCAAATCAGTCACGTCGTTGTTCAGATTGCCGTTGCGTTGTACCACCACGATACGGCCTTTTTCTGGCACGCTGTCGGGCTTCAGGCCTTGGCGCTGGATTTCGAGCAGTGACATTTCGCCGCGCGGGGTGTGCAAGCGAATCAAGTCGAGCGGGAAACCTTCGGCTATGCCGCGACGTGGGTCGGTGTTGATTTGGCTGTCAATCAGTTGCTCAACGGTGGAAGTGCCGTCGCCTGTGATGCAGGCGGTTTCGCCACGCGTGGCGGCTACCACGCGGTCGCCCACCACCAAAACGCGGTGCTCGTCGCCGCGCACGTAGCGCTCGATCAGCACTTCGCTGCCTTCTTTTTCAGCAGCGGTCCATGCGGTGCGCACGCCTTCTTCGGTGTTGACGTCGAGGGAGACGCCCCAACCACGGTTGCCGTCCAAAGGTTTGACTACCACGGGTAAGCCAATGTCTTGCGCTGCTTCCCACGCTTCGTCAGCGGTTTTGACGATCTGGCCTTCGGGCACAGGAATGCCGCATTGCGTGAGCAAGCGCTTGGTCAAGTCTTTGTCGCTGGAAATACTTTCAGCAATGGCGCTGGTGCGGTCGGTCTCTGCGGTCCAGATGCGGCGCTGCTTAGAGCCGTAACCCAGTTGTACCAAATTACCTTCGGTGAGTCGAATGAACGGCGTTTTGCGCTCCACCGCTGCATCCACAATGCAAGCGGTGCTTGGGCCTAAGCACCGCAAGTCGGCAATCTTTTTCAGGCGATCAACGGTGGTGTCGATGTCAAAGGTTTGGTTGTTGGCAGCAGCCATGACGAGCTCGCGTGCTGCCAAAAAGCTTTCGCGGCCAAGCTCTTCATGTTCGGTGCGAAACACCACCTTGTAAATGCCGCGCTTGCTGATTTCCCGCGCCTTGCCAAACTCAGCACGCGCACCGGCTAAGAGCTGCAACTCGATGGAGACGTGCTCCATGATGTGGCCCATCCACGTGCCGCCCACCAAGCGGGTGAGGAAGCCGCCGCGATGGCCCACACCGCAATGGTGTTCGACTAATCCGGGTAGCCAACCGTTGATCCGATCGTTGAAGCCATCGATTTTGTTGGAGGGGTGGTCTTCCATCTCGCCCAAGTCAATGAGCGCTTCAATGATAGGGCGGTAAGTCCAGATGTTGGGTCCACGCAAATAGTTCATGCGCAGGATTTGGATTTCTTTGAAGGCCATAGATTAGCGGAGGTTTGGAGCGAAATTTGTGGAGGCTGAAACAGTGGAGATAGCCAAGATCACTAAAGCGAGCGCCGAGGCCGCGGCGATACAATCATCTGCAAACGTGCTGGGGTTTAACAAAGTCCTGGCTCCTACTTTTATTTTTATCGCCGTCCATCGATTGACATCGATTGAAGTAGCAAAAACTTCCAATAATGAATTCTTCTTTATCGGCTTCTGCCAAAGTTGTTTTGCCCGAGGGCTGGCAAACTTCAGCGACTGCACAACTGTCTGCCCATGAAAACGTTCTAGCTTGGCTAGAGGTTGACCTGAACGCCCAATTGCATTTTTCGCTAGGGCTTCTGATTGTGACAGACCAACGTGTGCTTTTTGCTTCCCAAGAGGCTGGTTCCGCCCCTGTTTGGAACAGTTGGACGTTGGTGGCTGGGATGCGGTTGACGCACACCGACCACGCTGGTGTGGGCACGCTCAGCTTGGTGGATGAGGCGCGCCTGATTGCCAGCTGGCGATTCACCTTGACCCACAACGTCACGGCCATGCGGTTGCAAGAAACTTTGGCTGAACGTTTGGAGGTTTTGACGCACGGCAAGTCGCTGGCTTCCATGGCCCAAGCACGTTGCCCACAGTGCAAGTTACAGCTCGAGGCTGTCGGGGACGAGTGCCCCGTATGCAGCCGCGAGCAGCACACACCCATGTCGACTTGGGGCCTGTTTCGCTTGTGGCGCTTTGCCCATCCCTACCGTTGGCGTTTGTTGGGAGGCTTCTTCTTGACGCTGGCCTCCACGGCAGCCACTTTGGTACCGCCCTATCTGACCATGCCCCTGATGGACGATGTGCTGATTCCATTTCAAAATGGCAAAAACATCGACCATGATTTGGTTTACATGTATCTAGGTGGCTTGCTGAGTGCGGCCATGTTGGCTTGGGGCTTGGGTTGGCTCAAAACCTATATTTTGGCCTTGGTTTCTGAGCGCATTGGCGCTGATTTACGCACCACGGCCTATGAACATCTGATGCGTTTGTCTCTCGAATACTTTGGTGGCCGCCGAACGGGCGACTTGATGAACCGCATTGGTGCTGAGACCGACCGAATTTGCGTGTTTTTGTCGCTGCATCTGCTGGACTTCGCTACCGACGTGCTGATGATTGTCATGACTGCATCGATTTTGATCAGCATTGATCCCAAGCTGGCTGCAGCCACTTTATTGCCGTTGCCGTTCATCGTGTGGTTGATTCACACCGTGCGCGACAAACTGCGCACAGGCTTTGAGAAGATTGACCGTGTGTGGTCAGAGTTGACCAATGTTCTGGCCGACACTATTCCTGGCATCCGCGTGGTCAAAGCGTTTGCCCAAGAGACACGTGAAGCCAATCGCTTTCGCGATGCCAATAAACACAACTTGGCGGTGAACGACCGCATCAACTTTGTGTGGTCTTTGTTTTCGCCAACGGTCACCCTGATGACCGAGGTGGGATTGTTGGTGGTGTGGGGGTTTGGTATTTATTTGGTCTCGCACAACCAAATCACGGTGGGTGTGTTGGCTGCATTCTTGGCCTACATTGGTCGCTTCTACACACGCCTCGATTCGATGAGTCGCATCGTGTCGCACACCCAAAAAGCAGCAGCTGGTGCCAAGCGTATTTTTGAAATCTTGGACCACGTCTCCAGCGTGCCAGAAACCACAAATCCACAAAAACTGCCCGTGCCTTTGCAGGGCAGCATCGAAATTCAAGATGCCGGTTTCCGTTACGGTAACCGAGCTGTGATTCGCGGCATGAACCTGAGCATTCGCCCCGGCGAGATGATCGGATTGGTGGGACAAAGTGGTTCGGGCAAGAGCACGCTGGTCAACTTGATATGCCGTTTCTACGACTTGAGCGAAGGCTCGATTAAGCTGGACGGCATTGACATTCGCAACATCGCCTTGTCTGACTTCCGCAGCCACATTGGCATGGTGCTGCAAGAGCCGTTTTTGTTCTTTGGCACGATTGCTGACAACATCGCTTACGGCAAGCCGGATGCGACGCGCCAAGAAATCGTGGCAGCCGCCCGTGCAGCGCATGCGCATGAATTCATTTTGCGTCTGCCTCAAGGCTATGACTCCTTGGTGGGTGAACGTGGTCAAGGTTTGTCGGGTGGCGAGCGTCAGCGCATCTCGATTGCGCGGGCTTTGCTCATCAACCCTCGCATCCTTATCTTGGACGAAGCCACTGCGTCGGTGGACACCGAGACCGAGCAAGAAATTCAAAAAGCCTTGGACAACTTGGTGCAAGGTCGCACCACGATTGCCATTGCGCATCGCTTGTCCACCCTCAACAAGGCCGACCGTTTGGTGGTTATGGAACAAGGCGTGGTGGTGGAG
>CAJBHE010000201.1 GCA_903952885.1 uncultured Burkholderiales bacterium | reverse complement strand
CAAGTCGTGGAAGTTGGGGTTGGCGTCGCCACTGAGCTTCTTCACCAAAGCATGCTCAGCATTCACTTCCAAGATGGGTTTCATCTCGGGCGCTTGCTGGCCAGCTTGCTTGAGCATGCGGGCCAGTTGCATGGACATGCCGTGGTCTTTGACCACCAAGCAGGCGGGTGAATCGACCAAGCGAGTGGTCACGCGCACGTCGTCGGCTTTGTCTTTCAAAGCTTCTTTGAGCTTGGCCAACACAGGCTTGAAGTTTTCAGCGGCATCTTCCGCTGCTTTCTTCTCGGCTTCGTCTTGAAGCGAGCCCAAATCCACAGCGCCTTTGGCTACAGACTGCAATGGCGTACCGTCAAACTCTTGCACAAAGTTCAAAGCCCACTCGTCCACACGGTCGGTCATCAACAGCACTTCGATGCCCTTTTTCCGGAACACTTCGAGCTGTGGGCTGTTTTTGGCAGCTGCCAATGTGTCAGCCGTGATGTAGTAGATGGCCTCTTGACCTTCTTTCATGCGCGCCTTGTAGTCGGCGAATGACACGCTCACTGCGTCGGTGCTGGTGCTGGCAAAGCGCAACAGTTTGGCGATTTTGTCTTTGTTGGCAAAGTCTTCGCCCAAGCCTTCTTTCAGCACTGCACCGAACTCAGCGTAGAACTGGCTGTACTTTCCTTGCTTGGCCTTGTCTTCGTCACTCAGTACGTCTGTCACGCCATCATCGCCTGCAACAGGCGCTTTGTCGTGTTTAGCTAAATCTTCCAACACGGCCAATACGCGTCGGGTGTTGCCTTCGCGAATGGCTTTGACGTCGCGGCTTTCTTGCAGCAGCTCACGGCTCACGTTCAGTGGCAAATCGGACGAGTCCACCACGCCTTTGATAAAGCGCAGGTAAGAGGGCATCAGCGCTTCGGCGTCGTCCATGATGAATACACGCTTTACGTACAGCTTCAAGCCCGCTTTTTTGTCGCGGTTGAACAAGTCCATCGGCGCTTTACCAGGGATGTACAACAACTGGGTGT
The DNA here is from genome assembly GCA_903952885.1 of uncultured Burkholderiales bacterium. Taxonomy (GTDB): domain Bacteria; phylum Pseudomonadota; class Gammaproteobacteria; order Burkholderiales; family Burkholderiaceae_C; genus Limnohabitans. Next base: position 1,050 of record CAJBHE010000201.1, on the reverse strand, counting down.
ACTCGGTGCTACCTTCCACGCGGTTGTGGCTCCAAGCCAAAGGCGGCTCAAAGTCGTGGCTGATGTGCTTGTAGAACTCGTTGTGCTGCTCGTCAGTCACGTCTTTCTTTGGACGTGCCCAAAGCGCGTTGGCTTGATTGATGGTTTCCCATTCGTCGGTCAACACCATTTCGCCCGGCTGATCGTTTTCGCCTTCTTTCCACTCCTCTTTGCGCATGCGGATGGGCAAAGAAATGTGGTCCGAGTATTTGTTGATGACTGACTTGAGCTTCCATGCGCTCAAGTATTCCTCTGCATCGTCACGCAGGTGCAGAATGATTTTTGTGCCGCGGTCGGCTTGGGTGATGGTCTCTACCTCAAAGTCGCCCGTGCCGGTGCTGCTCCAGCGCACGCCCTCACTGGCCTTCAGGCCAGCACGGCGAGACTCCACTGTGATGCGGTCAGCCACGATGTAGCCTGAGTAAAAGCCCACACCAAACTGACCAATCAAAGCGCCTTGGTCTTTGGCATTGGCTTTGTCATCTCCGCTGAGCTTGCCCATGAATTCGCGCGTACCGCTCTTGGCAATCGTGCCCAGGTGGGCGATGGCTTCTTCTTGGCTCATACCAATGCCGTTGTCAGCAATGGTCAACGTGCGGGCATCTTTGTCAAAGCTCACGCGCACTTCCAGCTCGGCGTTGCCTTCAAACACGGCATCGTTGTTCAAGCCTTCATAGCGCAGCTTGTCGCATGCGTCTGAGGCGTTGGACACCAATTCACGCAAAAAGATTTCTTTGTTGGAATACAAGGAATGGGTCACGAGGTGCAGCAGTTGCGACACTTCGGCTTGGAAGGAATGGGTTTGTTTGGTCATAGGGCGTCACGAGAGGAATAACGAGAAATAACTGGAAAAGACGAAAAATGGACTGAGAAAGTAAAAACACGGAAAGAAAAAGAGATGTTCAAAGACTTGAGGGCGGCCTGAAAAATTTCAAGCGCCCTGCGCGCAACAAATTCCCGGGTCAAAAAAAGGGGGTCAGAATTTTTCGTGCGGGCCCAGGTAGCGCCACT
>CAJBHE010000200.1 GCA_903952885.1 uncultured Burkholderiales bacterium | reverse complement strand
TCGGCGGCGAAGATTTGCAAATCTGGCAGGCGTGCCATCGTGCCGTCGTCTTTCATGATTTCGCAAATCACGGAAGAAGGCGAGTAGCCCGCCATCGCGGCCAAGTCGCAACCGGCTTCGGTGTGGCCCGCGCGCATGAGCACGCCGCCGTCCACAGCTTGCAGAGGGAACACATGGCCGGGTTGCACCAAGTCGGTTGGCTTTGTAGCATTGGCCACGGCCACTTCGATGGTGCGTGAACGGTCAGCGGCAGAGATGCCGGTGGTCACGCCCTCAGCCGCTTCGATGGACACAGTGAACGCGGTGCTGTACACCGTGCCATTGCTTGCTGCCATCGGAGGCAGTTTCAAGTATTCGCAGCGCTCGCGCGTGAGCGTCAGGCAAATCAAGCCACGGCCAAAGCGGGCCATGAAGTTGATGGCTTCGGGTGTGACGTGGTCAGACGCCAGCACCAAATCACCTTCGTTCTCGCGGTCTTCTTCATCAACCAAGATCACGATGCGACCAGCCTTCATGTCGGCCACGATGTCTTCAACGGGAGAGATAGAAACTGGGGAGGCAACGGGCTTTAAGCCTTGGGTGGCGCTCATGGGTGGGCTTTCAATGCGGCACCGTCACCCAACGAGGCGTCGACACGCAACATGCGTTCAACGTAGCGGGCAACGGTGTCAATTTCGAGATTCACTGTGCTGCCGGTTTTGAGCGAACCCAAAGCGGTGTTGTCCACGGTGTGAGGTATCAGGTTGATGCTGACTTCTGAGCCGCGCAAACCCAGCGGGCCGTCTGCGTTGAAGAAGTCGTGCACGCTGTTCACGGTCAGGCTCACGCCGTTGATGGTGATGGAGCCTTTGTAGGCCAAGTACTTAGCAAGGTCGGTGGGAGCCATGATGCGCAGTTCCCAGCTTTCGCCGATTTGCGCAAAGTAGCTCACGTGTCCTGTGCCATCCACATGGCCAGACACGATGTGGCCGCCTAAGCGGTCATGGGCACGCAACGCTTTTTCAAGGTTGACGCGGCCAAGCTCAGTTAGACCACTGGTGCGAGCCAATGATTCCACAGAGATGTCGATGGTGAAGGTGTGTGCGTCGAGGTCGAGGCTGGTGACTGTCATGCAAGCGCCGTTGAGCGCGATGCTGTCCCCCAGAGTGACGTCGTCGAGATACGCGGCAGGGGCCTCAATGGTGAGACGCTTGCCGTGGCTTAAAGAGCTACCCAGGTCGTGGACGGCGGTGATGCGCCCCACGCCGGTGATGATTCCGGTGAACATAGGCGATATTTTGGCAGGTTTAAGTGCCGCTTACCGGCCGAGGCGGGCCAATATCCTTAAATCAGGGCCGATTTGTGTCACTTCTTGAAACGACAGGTGTTTGGCATTGTCCAAAGCCGTGAAAGGCCCCAAATTTGTCATGCCGCGGCCTTGGCCTATGAGCTTGGGTGCGAGGTAGGTGAGTAGCTCGTCTACCAAGCCTTCGCGCAGCAAAGAGCCATTGAGTTTGTGGCCCGCTTCGACATGCACTTCGTTGATTTGCTTTTGACCTAGGTCTTTCAGCATGGCAGCTAGATCGACCTTGCTGGATTCGTTGGGTAGACAAATGACCTGAGCACCTTTGGCCTCTAGTGCTTGGCGGCGCTCTGCGTGTTCGACCGCGCAATAAATCCAGACGGGGCGTTGAGGTTTAAAGAGCTTGGCCGCGAGAGGTGTTTCGAGTTGGCTGTCCATCACCACCAGTGTGGGCTGGCGAGGTGTGGGGAGGGCGCGCACATCCAACTGTGGGTCGTCTTCCAACACGGTCCCAATGCCTGTGAGCACAGCGCAAGCTCGGGCACGCCAAGCATGACCATCGTCGCGTGCGGGGGCTGAGGTGATCCATTGGCTCACGCCGTTCTCAAGCGCGGTTTGGCCGTCGAGTGATGCAGCGACTTTCATGCGTACCCACGGTGTGCCGTGCGTCATGCGTTTGAAAAAACCGATGTTGAGTTCGTGGGCTTCTTCGCCGAGCAAGCCTACGTCCACTTTTATGCCTGCCGCGCGCAAGCGAGCAATGCCTTGGCCTGCGACTTGTGGGTTGGGGTCTTGAATGGCCACAACCACGCGGGCCAAGCCAGCATTGATGAGTGCATCGCAGCAAGGGCCGGTGCGGCCTTGGTGGCTGCAAGGCTCTAGCGTGACGTAAGCGGTTGCCCCTTGGATATCGCGTTTTTTGGCTTGGGCATCACGCAAGGCCATGACCTCGGCGTGTGCTTCACCCGCACGTTGTGTGTGTCCGCTGCCCAGAACTGCGCCATCAGTGCTCACGATGAAGCAACCGACGCGGGGATTGGGCGAAGTCAAGCTCAAAGCTTCGCGCGCCAGGGCTAAAGCGCTTGTCATATGCAGGGTGTCTTGCGCTGAAAAATTCATGTCGCAATTATGAACGGGCAAACTGAGCCACTGAGTGGACTCATCTACTCCAACACTGGGCCGCCGTTTGGCTGGCCCCCTGCACGTTGCGAAGACCCAGATGGTTGAGGGTCAGGACGCCGCAAGCATCCGCTGCTTGCGTTCCCAGCGGTGTGGCACTGAGCGTGTAGCTTTGGGCGGTGCTGGTGATGGTCATTTTGTAACGCTGCCCATCAATTTGAAGCACGCTGGTTGGCACGTCGGCTGCCAGCGGATAGCTGCCGTTGGCGCTGGCGGCGCGTTCAACCCAGTGTGCGGCTTGCAGCAACGCAGCGCGTGCTTGTGCGCGTTGGCTTCGCAAAATCAAGCTTTGGTAGCTGGGCCATGCAATAGTGGCAAGCAGGGCTATGCAAGCCAGCGCGATGAGCAGTTCGAGGAGTGTAAAGCCGAGTTCGGCATGTGTGTGTTTCATAGGCGTTCAGTCGTGCAGCACATGCCAGCTGCGCCATTGGCCGATATTGAATGTGGGCGTGTTGCGAACCCAAATGGCTTGCAGCACGGTGCTGCTGCCGGGCATGACACCGTTGGCCAGCGCAGTGACACGGTAAAAGAACGACGAAGTGGGTGAGGTGTTGACTGTGCTGGTGATGTGCTGTGGAAAAATTTCGATCCAATACCAAGCGGTGTTGTCGCCATAAGGCGTATCGCTTGCGCCGACCGGCATGGCCGTGACGGTTTGAGCTTTCCAATAACTGGCTTTGGTAACTTTGGCATCGAGTGTGTTGGGGACGCAAATGCCTGCTTTGCATGGGCTTGGATTTGTGTTGAGGCGTTGTCGCAGTAAGTCGTATTCGCTCATCGATGTCGGAAAAAAGGCGTGGGTTTGTGTGCCGTCGCCAGCGGTGTGGCGAGTGTTAGGCGAGGCATCACTGTTGATTTTGGTTGTAGTACCCAAAATGTCAGCCAAGGCCACAGACAACACAGCTTCAGCTTTGCGTTGGGCCCGCAACTGGTCAGCTTCTGCATTCAGCAGTTGGTCGTTGACCCATAAATTGCGTAAGGCCAGCATAGCGGCGATGCTGGCCAGCGCGAGCATGACCATCAAGGTAGGCAATGCAAAACCTCTGCAGCGTAAGCAGCGGATGGTCAAGCTGTGTCGACGCGTGAATTGCATCACGGCATGAGCCCATCACGGTTGCGTAAAGCCACCACTCGCTTGAAGGTGCGGCGCACACGGCCATCTGATGGCAGCGTCTCGTCTTGGCAGCCTTTGAGATTGCTGCTGGGCTTGGTGTTGTGAACCGTGTTGGTGCTGGCCACACGCAGGCACACCTCTATGCCCAACACCTGCGCCATGTCGGTCACTTGGTTCGCGGTTTTCCATTGGATGCTTGGCGTGCTGGGGTTGGCTTCTGCATAGCGCAGTTGAAAGTCTTCGACGCCCTCGGCCAAGGCTTGGTAAGTGCTATTGGTGAGGTTGAGGTCTTTGCAGCTCAGCTCTTTGTTGGTGTTGAGTTTGAAGTCGTTGCGCACGCTGGTGTGTGTGCTACCGGTGTTGCCTTGGCAGTCGATGGCATCGAGCGCGTGCCAATGGCCGAGGGTGAGGCTCTCGATGTATTTCGTGCCGTTGATGCCAGCCAGCGCAGCTTGCCCTGCCTCTTCGTTAGGTGAAATATCAACCGTGAATTTGCCATCGCTGCTGTTGCTGGGTTTGAGGTATGCCCCACCTGCCATTTGCGCTTGTTCGCGTATGTTGCGCAAGGCCAGGCGTGCATTGGCGTGCACTGCATCAGCGGCAGCCATGGCGTTCCACGTTTGTTTGCTGGTCCCGTAGGCCGATGTCGCTGCAGCGATGACAAGAAGGCAGAGTGCCGTGCCAATGAGCAACTCGGGCAAGGTGTGGCCGCACTGCGATGGCGTGTCGTGTTGGAACTGGCTCATCGGTCAGGCCTAAAGAACAAACGCCAGCAACTCATCTGCGTTGGGCAGGCCGGCGAGCCTGAGACCGTGTCGGTGCGGTAGATTTCGTTTGCATCACGCCAAGCGATAACAATGCCCCACCAGCCCGCAGCATCAGTCAAGGCAAAGACGGCGGCATCGCCCTCTGGTAGTTGGCTTTGCAAGGTTTGCTGAACCTGCTGCATGTCCCATGTGGCGAGTTCAGAACGTGAACAAGGCTTTGCTGAACAGTCGACTGAAATGGCGATCGCGCTGCCCCATGCCTTCGCGTACATCGACCGTTGTGGTGCGTTCATGTACATGCGTTCTGCCAAATCGTCTGCCAAGCTAGTGGCGACTGAGCGCAAGAGTTGCTGGCGTTGTTGGGCCAAGGCGTATTGGTGTAGCCACAATAGACCCAGCACGGCAAAGACCAAGATGATCAAAGCGACAAGAGGTTCTAGCAAGGCAATACCTAGTTGCCGCTTGATCGCTTGCGTTTGATTCTGCGTGAATCGCTGAATGTGTGGTCG
>CAJBHE010000199.1 GCA_903952885.1 uncultured Burkholderiales bacterium | reverse complement strand
TCTGACGTATGGACTCGTGCCGTAAAAAACTCAGGTCATGCGCTTTGTCTGGATGGCGCTCGTTCACCTCGGCTCGGATGCGTTTTTTCACCTCGGCATCGGCACACAACCGCGCTGTTTGTGGCGCGTGTACCGCCAACCAATCTTGCAAAATCACCTCCGCTCGGGCGATGGTGGGCCAAACAGGCCACAAAGTGTCATCTAGGTCTAGGGAAATGGCTTGGATTTTAAAAATGTTCAGCATGCTGGGGGAGAATACAGCATCATGTTTAAACCTGTCTTTAACCCAGAGCCCCCCTTCTCCCACGGACAAACGCCGCGCACTGCCGTGTTGTTGTGCAACTTGGGCACGCCCGACGCGCCCACAGCCCCTGCTGTTCGCCGCTACCTTGCCCAATTTTTGGGAGACCATCGCGTGGTCGAGATTCCACGCCTGATTTGGATGGCCATTCTTCACGGCATCATCTTGCGCGTCAGGCCTGCCAAATCAGCGGCCAAATACGCCACCATTTGGACCGATGAAGGCTCGCCACTGAAGATTTGGACCGACAAACAAGCCCAAGCTTTGCAAAAAGTTTTCACGACGCACAGCGAGGCTGTCACTGTTCGCTACGCCATGAGTTATGGCAACCCGTCGATTGCTAGCCAACTGGATGCCCTCAAGGCCGAAGGCCACACGCGCATCTTGATTCTGCCTGCCTACCCACAATACTCAGGCACCACCACCGCCAGTGTCTTTGATGCGGTGTACCGCTGGGGTCTTAGGAGTCGACTTCTACCCGAATTTCGTTTCATCAACCACTACCACGATCACCCGGCCTACATCTCGGCGCTGGCTGAACGCGTGCGCGCGCACTGGGCCGTGCATGGCCAGCCAGAACGTTTGGTGATGAGCTTTCACGGCGTGCCTGAGCGTACCTTGTATTTAGGCGACCCCTACCACTGTGAATGCTACAAAACGGCTCGATTGCTTGGTGAGGCTTTGGGCCTCAGCAAATTGCAATACATGGTCACCTTCCAATCTCGCTTTGGTAAAGCCAAGTGGCTAGAGCCTTATACGGAGCCAACGTTGATCGCATTGGCTAAGCAAGGCGTGAAACGGGTCGATTTGATTTGCCCCGGCTTCACCAGTGACTGCTTGGAAACCTTGGAAGAGATTTCTCAAGAAGCACAAGAGACCTATTTACACGCGGGTGGAGAAACGTTCCATTACATCCCCTGCTTGAACGACAGCGCCACATGGGTGAATGGGATGCACGAACTATGCGACGCACACATGGGTGGCTGGCCAATTCAATCGACTGACGAGCAACAACTTGCTAAGAGTAGAGCTGAGGCGCTAGCGCTTGGCGCCAAGAACTAAAAACAAGCGGGCTTAAGGCGCTTTACTTGCAGCAGAGGCAGCGGAAGTTGAGCCAATTGCGCTGGCAGGTCTGGCAGCTATGACAGGCGACATGGCACTTGCAGCAGATGAAGCAGATGCAGGCAACATCACAGCCTCTGCTGACGATGCGGTGACTTCGGGTGCACTAGCAGCGCTCGCGGGGTCTGCTAAGTCTTCAGGTAATGCTTGGATTGGAGGAGCAGCTTCAACGACTGGCTCGTCTTGAGGTTGGAAATAGGCAGCGACTGCCAAAGCCGCAGCAAACAAACCAGCAATGACCCAAAGTGATGTCTTTGACTTGGACTTTTCAACAACAGATTCAACAGCATCAGGTGTTGCCATTTTCAACTCAGTGTGGGGATTGTCTTGCTGCGATGACACAGTTGCCGTTAATTTATCGTTAGGATCCGAAACTTCTGTTTCGACAACAACAATTTCTGAGTCAAGTGCTAATGGTTCAGGTTCAGGCTCAGACTCAAGTTCCACAACCTGAGCAAACACCTCTTGAGCAGAAAGACCCAGCAAAGCACCCACCTTCTTTGCCGCAGTCATTTTCACAGCAGCGCTATAAAAAGAGCTCATGCCCCCCTCTTCAAGCTGTCGAATCTGTTTCACCGACATGCATGCACGAGTGGCCAAGTCGTTCAACAACCAACCACTCGCTTCACGACGCAAGCGCAGTAACTCACCATTGATGAAGATGTCGTCTTGACTCATACCCGGGGGATGTTTGCCTTAGCCTGTTGTACTTATTTGACCAACAAGAGTTCGCCTTTTATAGAGGCGCCCTTTTGAACTGACAAAGTCTGATACACCACGTGACCATCAACTGAAGCTGAAGATGTCACGATCAATTCGTTGCAGGTCGCAGTGCCTGAGAATTTGCCTTTGATATGTAGGCTGCTGCAGGTCACTACGCCTTCGACTTGACCGCGTGCACCGATCGTCAATTCATCCACTTGAATTTGACCGTTCAGTGCACCTTCTACGTGGATTGCGCCTTTGGCGGCAATTTCACCGCGGAAGGAGAAACCTTCACTCAATATAGAGGGTTTTGTCGCGGCTGTAGTAATCATGTCCATCATGCTGCTTCGCTGAGTTGGGGTAGAACTGGATGTTGTGGATGCAACGTTTGCTTGAGTAGGCGCCTCGTCCAACTCAGCCTCGACCTCGTCGTTCACATCTTCGATGTCGGACGAAGTCTCACCCACTTGGGGTTGATTACCGTTGTTGATTTTGGATTTGTTGAACATATTGTGCCGTCCGTATAACTTTTTGTGGGTTGACTGGGTATCCGCCAATCAAAATTTCCAAATGCAGGTGTTTACCTGTTGACGATGAACCCGTGCTTCCGATGGTACCCAGCACGGACTCGTTAGTGACTTTGTCACCCAACTTCACTTCAATGTTAGCGAGGTGCGCGTAAAGCGACTCCACACCGTTGGTGTGACGAATTACGACAGTATTTCCATATTGCGTATGAAATTGAGCCAAGACAACAACACCCGGCTTAACGGGATGCACTCGCTCTTCACCCGTCTGGCTCAGCATGTCAACGCCCGTGTGAAAATGCGTTTGCCCAGAAATAGGGTGACGACGCACACCGAAATCGGATGTTACGCTGTAATTTGGGACTGGCATGACGCTTGGCAATGCATAAAGCACTTCACGTAAACCACGATTGGTAGACAGCTCGTCAGCCACTTTACCTCGAAGCAAAGGATTACTTTTAACATCATCTTCGAGGTTAAAACCACCATTGGCTGCATTTTGCTGGATGATCTTGACGATTTTCTCAGTCAAACCAGACGATTCAAGTTGGGACTTCATCGAGACGTTTTCTTGTGAAACAGCCACCATCGATGTATCCACGAAGCGCCTGATACTCATGTCACGGTCGCGAATGGTTTGAGCTAACGAAATCATTTGCTCATCACTCATGCTCAACTGATCTGCGTTTTCAGCGTCTGACGCGCTACTCAGCAAGGCGCGGTAGACCTCTTCATGCGACCGCTCAAGTTTTGAACGGCTTAACATCAGATTGATACTCGTCACCAGCAAAACAAGGATGGAAATGATCATCACCCCTGTTGCCAAAATGCCCCCACGCACCAGAACGCGCTGCACACGTGCGCTGATATTGAGGTAGTGAAGATCGCCGTTTTGCTCAAGAATGATTCGCGCATCTTCGTACTGTCGTGTCCAACCACTGGAAACGAGTCCAGGCAGATGACGAGCAGCCGATAAGACGCGAGGCAACATGGCGGTCCCTAGCAATTAAGCTGCGGAAGCACCGCCCACGTGCATGACGGGGCCGTTAGCGTCTTGACTCAATGTGCCTTCAATTTCGCCGCCTTTTTCAATCTCAATTTCAGAGTATTGAACTTTGCCTGCGATTTTGCCGGTGGAGCGGACGATCAGACTCTTCTCAGAGATGATCGTGTTGTGAAGTTGCCCACGCACATCGATGACTTTGGCAGAGACGCGCCCTGTGATCTTGCCAGTTGGGCCGATCAACACCTCTTCTGCAGTTAAATCACCTTCAATGACACCATTGATGATGGCTTTTGATGGGACTGTGAATGTACCTTTGACGACAACGCCGTCACCGATGACAACACTTTCTAACGAATCTGATTGATTAGACATATGGACTCCTTATTCAAATTTTATCAAACAAACTGGCAAAAACTACATCTTCTATGTTTTTTTGTTGTTTATTCGTGAAAAAAAGATCATTCAATGCAACAACTTAGCGTATTTTTTGAATGTGCTTCCTAACCCAGAGAGGGTTGAGACTTCGACAAACCTTTCAGAGTTGTACTCGGGATCACGGCTTAGCTAGTCGTTACCATTGGAGGCTACCTTTGGTGATGTCATGAAAAACTTATTCCCCCTCGCAGGCGTGATGGGCTGGCCTGTGGCCCATTCCAGATCCCCACTCATCCACAACCATTGGATACGCGAACACCAATTGAGCGGTGCTTACGGGTTTTTCCCAGTCAATCCTAACGATCTTGAAGCAGCCATTCGAGGCCTGAAAGCCTTGGGTCTTGCGGGTTGCAACATCACCATCCCGCACAAAGTCAATGCCATGGCGTACGTGGATTGGGTCGACCCCCTGGCAAAACGCATGGGCGCTATCAACACCATCGTGGTGCAACCCGACGGCGCGCTTCATGGCTTTAACAACGATGGCTTTGGCTTCATCCAAAGCCTGCTTGAATCGCAACCCACATGGCACGCCAATGCAGGCCCTATCGCCGTGTTGGGCGCAGGCGGTGCGGCCCGGGGTGTGGTGGTCAGCCTGCTAGATGCTGGGGCTACAAACATTCGACTCATCAACCGCACACACAGCAAAGCCGAAGGACTGGCACAAGCCTTTGGCCCTGCTGTGACCTGCGTGAAGTGGGAGGCGCGTGAGGACGCACTCACAGACCTTGCTTTACTGGTCAACACAACCAATCAAGGCATGCATGGTGAGCAAGCATTAAATATTTGTTTAGATAATTTACCCACAGAGGCGCTGGTCTCAGATGC
>CAJBHE010000198.1 GCA_903952885.1 uncultured Burkholderiales bacterium | reverse complement strand
CTTTGTTGGTTTTTTTAGAGGGATTAGGGGTGCGATTCTAGGCTGGTGTCGCCTTCTGCATAGGCCTCCAACCCTAGGCTGACCACGGTGGCCACGTCTGCGCCCACCTCTTGTTTGAACTCAGCTTCGGTTTGCGCTACGGCTTGCTCAAATGCCCTGAGCCACGCGAGGCCAGTTTCGGTAAACACAATGCGGCGTGCACGTGCATCTTGCGGATCTAGCGTGCGTTGCACCAGGCCCCATGCTTCGCACTGGGTGACCAAGTCACCCATGGCTTGTTTGGTCATGCCGGCGCTCGCGGCTAAGTCAATGAGTCGCGAGCCTTCAAGGCTCAGATGACGTGTGATGTGGATGTGCGCGGCGCTCACTTGGGCGTGAGCCGCGAGGTTAGACAAAGCCAAAGGCACATCTTCGTTATGCGCCATCAGGTGCAGCACGCGGGCGTCAAAGCGGCGCATGGCGTGGCCCAGCAAGCGGCCGAGGTGGATTTGTCGCCAGTCTTGCTGGGTTGAAAAAGTGGGTGAAGAAGCCATTTTTATATGGTAAGGCAAACTGACTAAAAAAAGTGTTTACAAGTTATGACTTTACGGTAAAGTACTGGTCAAGCATCCAGTTGTTGTTAAACACAGTCACTGGATATTCTCGGTAAGCCCTTGTTTTAACGGAGATTTTTATGAACAGCAAACCCATCGTCGCTGACAGCGAAAAAGCCAAAGCCCTGCAAGCCGCCTTGGCTCAGATCGAAAAACAATTCGGCAAGGGCACCATCATGCGCTTGGGCGAAGGCGAAGTGATTGACGACATCCAAGTCGTCTCCACCGGCTCTTTGGGCTTGGACATCGCCTTGGGCGTGGGCGGTTTGCCCCGTGGTCGCGTGATTGAAATCTACGGCCCTGAGTCATCGGGCAAAACCACCCTCACCTTGCAAGTCATTGCTGAGATGCAAAAACAAGGCGGCACTTGTGCCTTCGTGGATGCCGAGCACGCGTTGGATTCGCAATACGCCCAAAAACTCGGTGTGAACTTGCAAGACTTGCTCATCAGCCAACCTGACACCGGCGAACAAGCCCTAGAAGTGGTCGACAGCTTGGTGCGCTCAGGCGCGGTGGATTTGGTGGTCATTGACTCGGTGGCCGCACTCACACCCAAGGCCGAACTCGAAGGCGACATGGGCGATTCCTTGCCAGGCCTGCAAGCCCGTTTGATGAGCCAAGCCCTGCGTAAATTGACGGCTTCTATTAAGAAGACCAATTGCACGGTGATTTTCATCAACCAAATCCGCATGAAGATCGGTGTGATGTTTGGTTCACCCGAAACCACCACCGGTGGTAACGCGCTCAAGTTCTATGCCTCTGTGCGTTTGGACATTCGTCGCACTGGCACGATCAAGCGTGGCGACGAGGCTGTAGGTAACGAGACCAAAGTCAAAGTGGTGAAAAACAAAGTAGCCCCTCCGTTCAAGACGGCCGAGTTCGACATCTTGTTTGGCGAAGGCATCAGCCGCCAAGGCGAAATTATTGACATGGGCGTGAACGCCAAGGTCATCGAAAAGTCTGGCGCTTGGTACGCTTACAACGGCGAAAAAATCGGCCAAGGCCGTGACAACGCCCGTGAGTTTTTGCGCGAAAACGAAGCCTTGGCTTTCGAGATTGAAAACAAAGTGCGCGAATCTTTGGGTATTCCATTGCTGGCCGGTGGCGTGGAAGCGCCTGCAGCCAAAGAAGAAAAAGCACCGAAAGCAGCCAAGGCCGCCAAAGAGCCAAAAGTGCCAGACGCTGATGGCGTAGTGGCCTAAGTCTTAACCAGCAGCCAGCCTCGTGATACAAGACGTCGATTCAAACGAAGACGAGAAACCCAAGGCGAAAAGAGCCAAGGGGTTTCAAATCTCGCTCAAAGGCCGTGCCTTGCGCTTGCTCTCGCAACGCGAGCACTCGCGCTTTGAGTTAGAGCGCAAGCTCAAACCGTTTGAAGAAACGCCGGGCGAGCTGGCCGAGGCTTTAGATTTTTTGCAGGCCAAAGACTTCATCAACGAGCAGCGCGTGGTGGAGTCGGTGGTCAACCGTCGTTCCGCCAAGCTCGGTGCATCCCGGGTGCGTCAAGAATTGCAAGCCAAGGGGTTGCCTGTCGAGGCCATCGTCCAAGCCGTGCAAGAGATGCGCAGCACCGAGCTAGAGCGGGCCCGCGAAGTGTGGCGAAAGAAATTTGGTGAGCCGCCTGTAGATCAGGCGGCGAGAGCCAAGCAAGTGCGGTTTTTAGTGAGCCGTGGTTTTGCGCCTGAGGTGGTGGGCAAAGTAGTGGCTGGCGCAGAAGACTTTTAAACGCCCAACATCAGTTGCAGGTTCTGCACCGCAGCGCCGCTCGCGCCCTTACCCAAGTTATCCAAACGCACCATCAGCACCGCAT
>CAJBHE010000197.1 GCA_903952885.1 uncultured Burkholderiales bacterium | reverse complement strand
TAGAAAAGCGCTCGGTGCTGGCCACCGAAATTATCAAAGGCGTCATGCTGCCGCAGTTCGTCATCCTGCCTCTGGCGGTGCTGCTGGTGTGGCTGGCTTTGGCGCGTGGCATTCGCCCTCTCAACAAGCTCGAAGAACGCATTCGCCTGCGCAAGCCCGATGACCTGAGTCCACTCGACGAATCTGCCGTACCGCAAGAAGTCGCGCCACTCGTGGCATCCATCAACGACTTGCTCACACGCCTCAAGGAATCCATCGCCACACAAAAACGCTTTTTGGCTGACGCAGCGCATCAGCTCAAAACACCTCTGGCTGGACTGCGCATGCAAGCCGATTTGGCGCAACGCGCCGATTCCAGTGCAGATGAGCTCAAGCAATCACTCAAGCTGATAGGCCGCGCCAGCATTCGCGCCACGCACACAGTCAACCAGCTCTTATCGTTGGCACGCGCCGAAAGCGGCAGCACGCACATTGCACGTAGCCCTTGCGATTTGGTCGAGTTGGTGAGCGACGTGATTCAAGACTCTCTGCCCCGTGCGATGGACAAATACATTGACCTCGGCTACGAAGGTGCGGAACTGGGCAGCACGGGCGTGCGCGTGATGGGCAGTCCCACACTGCTCAAAGAAATGGTGCGCAACTTGGTAGACAACGCCATCAACTACACGCCCTCCACCGAGGACCAACCAGGCGTCATCACCGTTCGCTTGCTGGCCGACAAGTTTGGCAAAGTGGTGGTGTTGCAAGTCGAAGATTCAGGCCCTGGAATTCCTGAAGCCGAGCGCGATTTGGTGTTCCAGCCCTTTTACCGGGCCTTAGGCACTGAGGCCGATGGCTCTGGACTAGGCCTGCCCATCGTGATGGAAATTGCACACCAGCACGCTGCTGTGGTGTTGCTAGAAGATGCTTTCCCGGGCAAGCCAACACCCGGCGCTCGCTTTACCGTGCGCTTCTCAAACACGCAGGCTTAAAACATTAGGACGGACTTGGTTGAGCGCTTGCTGCTCAGCTTTTGCAGTCGATCTTTGTTTAGCCCACAAGCCAAATGGCCACTTTGTAAAACACAAACGTGATGAGCCAAGCGGCCACCAACGGCCACACCACCGAAAGCGCAGTAAAGCTCAGTGACTTTGTCTCTTTACGAATGGTGGCAATCGTCGACACACAGGGCGTGTAAATCAACACAAACAGCATGAAGCTGTATGCCTCCACCCATGTGATGTGCTGCGTGATGGTGTGTACCAATGCAGCACCTTCTTGGCCGTAAATAACCGCCAATGACCCAATGACAATTTCTTTGGCGATGAAACCAAACAGCAGCGCAATCGTCAGCTCTGCGTTGATGCCAATGGGCTGAAAAATGGGTTGCAACCAGTTGCCGAGTTGTCCCGCCCACGAATCAATGCTGCCAGGTTGAACGCCTTGTGGGAAATTAGTGAGCACCCAAATCATCACCACGCCAATCACGATGAAGCGCGTTGCACGATTTAAGAAATGTCGAACTTCTTGCCAACCCGCCAGCACCATTTGACGCATCGTAGGGAAACGATAGGGCGGCATTTCTAAGATGAAGGCATCGTTGTTCACGTACTGTCGCTTAAAGATGAGCGAAGTGACGATGGCCATCAAGATACTCATCACGTACAACGAAAACAACACCCAAGGCGCTTGCTCAGCTGTAAAGAGCGCAGCAATGAAAAACACAAACACCTGCATGCGTGCTGAACAAAGTGAAAACGGAATGGTGAGCATCGTCAAATAACGAAGACCCTTTGAGCGAATCACCCGCGTGCCCATTAAGGCGGGCACGTTGCACCCGAAGCCCATCAACAGCATCACAAAGCTGCGGCCGTCGAGCCCAAACTTGGCCATCAAGGCATCCATCAAAAACGCTGCACGCGACAGATAGCCCGTGTCTTCCACCATGCCCATGAACAAAAAGAACAACACGATGAGTGGCACAAAACTCGCCACAGTGCTCAAGCCGTTGTAAATACCATCCAACAACAAGCCTTGCAAAACAGCCGGAAGGTAAGTGAACAAAGGCTCCAGCGCCACCATTCGAAACTCACTGAGCAACCACGTCGCAGCATCTTGCAGTGGTTTGCCTATGGTGAACACCCCCTGAAAAAGCAACAGCATCACGACAAAGAAAATTGGCAAACCAAACAAGGGATGCAGCAAAACCTTGTCTAGTTTTTCAGTCGTCGCATTCGATGCTTGCGCTGGCACATTGATGGATTCGCTGAAAGCTTTTTGCACCTCAGCCAAAGTAGGCAAATATGGTTTGGCGGCTACTTCACCAAAAGCTTGACGCATGGCAGGCTGCAAACGCTCCACGCCTTGTCCGTATTTGGCTGAGAGGAAATGTATCGGTATTTGCAATTTGCGACTGAGCGCATCCACCTCAACATCTATGCCCATGGCGCTGGCCTCGTCAACCATGTTCATCACCAACATCATGGGTATGCCCTTGGCCATAACTTGGCTGAGCAGATTCATTTGGCGCTCGTACTGCGATGTATTCAGTACAAAGATGATCAAGTCCGGCGGTTGCGTGTCTAAGAACTGGGTGACCACCCGCTCATCATCCGAATAACCATGAAGATCGTAGATGCCCGGCAAGTCGACCATGTGCACCACTTGGTCGCCCACGATCAAACGGGCGTTGAGCAGCTCCACCGTGAGACCAGGCCAGTTGCCCACACGGGCGTGAGCACCCGTGAGCCGGTTGAAGAGAGTGGACTTGCCCGTGTTGGGCATGCCCAAAAGTGCGACGCGTTTCATGTGACTAAGGCTTTACGCCGAGGTAAGGGGTGTCGCCAAACAGATGCAACTGGCTTCTTTCAGGCGAAGGATCAACTCACTGGTGCCCACGCGCAGATGCATGGGGCCACCAAACTTAGCGCGACGCAACACACGCACATGCGAACCTTCTTTCAAACCCAAGGCAAAAAAGCGCTTTTTCAACTCGCCTTCCACATTGATGGCCATGACGCTCGCGGACTCACCATTGGCGAGTTTTTCCAAAGTCAGTGGCAATTGGCTTGACGTAGTCATAGTTGAGACGTTTGCTTTCAAAGCGTAGTTCTAGAAACTGGGTTAATTTTAAACCCGAAACGCAAATGGGAATGATTCGCATTTATACTTATCGTACTCCCAATCCTTGTCGCTGCGTTTTTTCTCCATGTACAAGTCTCGTTTTTTAGCCCCTTTCTTGATCTATTCGACATTGTTCGCCGCCTGTGGCGGTGGTGCAACACCAGGAACCGCCGAATCCATGAGTGCGGCTGCCCAACTGGGACAGCAAATTTTCAAAGACCCCAGCCTGTCGGCAACAGGGACGATGTCTTGCCAAACCTGCCACGACCCCAGCATTGGACATGCGTCCCCCTTTGCTGAAGCGGTGGTGAATGTCGGCCCATTGGCCAATCAAAAAGGATTACGAACACCGCCCGCCATCAATTACCTCAAATTCAATGGCCCGTTCAAATTTGAAAATGGCGCGCCCAAGGGCGGTTTCTTTTGGGATGGACGCGTTGACTCATTAGCGGCACAAGCCAAAGGCCCGTTTTTAAACGTCGCAGAAATGGCCAACACCAATGAGGCCGCCGTCATCGCCAAATTGGTGAATGCCACCTATGTAGACCAATTTAAAAAGGTCTTTGGTGCAGACATCTTGAACAACCCAGCAGCCGCCTTCGACCGCGTGGCGTTTGCATTAGAGCGTTACCAAATTGAAGACTCGGACTTTGCCCCTTTCAGCAGCAAGTTCCATGCAGTCAACCAAGGCAAAGAAGCGTTCACACCCGAAGAGCTGCGTGGTCTTGTCTTATTCAACCGTGCAGACAAAGGCAACTGCGCCGCATGTCACCCCAGCACCAAGCCAGACAACGCTCCCGCCGCATTGTTCACGGATTTTTCGTATGACAGCCTCGGCGTACCGCGCAACCCTGACATTGCGGCCAACAGCGACGCCAGCTTTTTCGACAAAGGTTTGTGCGGCCCAGTGCGCGCCGATTTGTCAGGACAAAACAATCTGTGCGGCAAATTCAAAGTGCCCAGCCTGAGAAACGTAGCCAAACGCAAACATTTTTTTCACAACGGCAAGTTCACAACGCTTGAAGAGGTTGTCGACTTCTACATCACACGCGACACCAACCCCAGCGCTTGGTATCCCGCGGACCTCACAGGCGTGTTGATTTACAACGATTTACCCACCTTGATGCGCGGCAACGTCAACGTGACCGAGGGGCCATACAACCGCAGCGGCCAAACCGCTGCATTAGATGCAAACGAACGCAGCGATTTGATCGCCTTCCTCAAAACACTGAGCGATCGCTAAATATTGAAAGGAAACACGACATGAAACTCCAAACCACACTCATCGCAACAGCAGTTGCATTGGCTTGCCAAGTCGGCCACGCACAAACCGCCAAAGAGGTCGCCTCTGAAATGCGACACATGCGCGAAGAGCTACGCCAGTTACGTGCTGAATTGGAGGTGCTGAAGAAACAAAAATCGCAAGAAGCTGCCGCTGCGTCAACCGTGACCGCACAAAGCAGCAACTCAAACCCCTTCACACCTACCGAACGCACCAGCGTCAGCGAGCCGCCTGTAGCCGTCGCCACCCACACGAACCAAATGACTGAACCTGCCCCAAATGCAGTGAATCTATTTGGCTACGGCGAGTTGAATTTCACACGCCCCAAAAACAACATCGCAGGCTCTGAGGCCACTGCTCGCCGTGCGGTCTTGGGCTTTGGCTACCGCTTCAATGACCGCACACGCTTCGCGGCCGAACTCGAAGTGGAGCACGCCGTGGTCTCGAAAGATGACAGCGGTGAGGTGGCGTTTGAGCAGCTCTATGTGGAGCACGACATCAGTGACGGCCTGACTGCGAAGATGGGTTTGTTCTTGCTGCCCGTGGGTTATATGAATGAGACTCACGAACCAACGCGCTACTTCGGCGTCACCCGCAACCTTGTTGAAACAGCCATCATTCCCTCGACGTGGCGCGAACTTGGCCTAGGCTTTCGTGGCACACAAGACTCAGGCCTTCGCTGGGACGCTGGTGTGGTCACCAGCTTTGACTTGACCAAGTGGCCGACCGACAGCGCTGAAACCAAAGAGTCACCGCTCGGCGCGATTCATCAAGAAGGACAAAAAGCCAAGGCCGCTTCACTCGGCTACTACGGTGCGCTCAACTATGACGGCATACCAGGCGTGAACTTTGGTGGCAGCTTATTTCAAGGCGGCATTGGCCAAAAGCAACCCACCATTGCATCGCCCAACGCGTCTGTGACCTTGGCGGAAGTGCATACCAAGTGGCAAATAGGTTCTTGGGATTTATCCGCCTTGGCAGCCCAAGGCCGCTTTCATGACGTGAGCGCATTCAATGCCTCTGGCAACGGCGTGAACCCCGTGCCGGACCAATTCAGAGGTTGGTATGCCCAAGCGGCTTATCGCTTGTGGCGCAAGGGCGATACCAGCTTGGTCCCATTCACACGCTATGAGCGCATCAATACTGGCTTGGGCTATTCAGGACTGGGCGGCTTAGCGCCAGCCAATGACCCAGACACCAAAGTTTGGACCTTGGGCGCCAGCTATTACTTGCACCCCCAAGTCGTGGTGAAAATGGATGTGCAGAAATACCAAAACAACAGCGCACTTGACCGCTTCAACATGGGCCTTGGTTTCCACTATTGATATGCACAAGCCACTCGCAACCAACCGACGCGCTGCATTGCAGCTACTTGGCGTCGCCAGCTTAGCCAGCCCATGGCTGAGTGGGCCCGTGTTTGCAGCCGTCTTCATGGAAGCCGAACAAGCGCAAAAGCTGTTGCTTCCCAATGCGGATGCATTTCAGGCCTTGGCCCTAACGCTGGATGAGGCCAAATTGAGCGCCATCGCCAAAGCCTCTGACGCGCGTGTTCCAAAAAACTTCAGCCCAAAAATTTGGCGCGCCATGCAGACTGACAAACCTGTGGGCTGGGTCATTGCAGACCGCGTGATTGGTAAATATGACCTGATCGACTACGCCGCTGGCTTTGATGCGCAAGGCGCATCACTGGGCATGGAGGTGTTGGCCTATCGCGAATCGCACGGCTCTGAAATCAAGCAGACCGCATGGCGCAAACAATTCATCGGCAAAAAGGGGCCAGACACCATGCGTTTCGCCGACGACATTCGCAACATCTCAGGTGCCACGCTGTCTTGCCAGCATGTGACTGAGGGCATGCAACGCTTGAGCGCGCTGGTGTCATTGCTGGTGGCTGGAAAGTAACCGACGCATGCTGATCGCGAGAGCGCGCCCTTTGCTGGGCACGGTGGTTTCCATCCATGTGCATGCCGAGGCGGCTGATGACCTACGCGTTAAAAAAGCCATTGCTGATGCCTTTGCCACGGTCGCGCGCATTGGACATGTGATGAGTGCGCACCAACCCGAATCAGACCTTGGCCGACTCTCGCGTGCACGCAAGGGCGATGTGTTGACACTCGATGCACATACCGTGCGCGTGATTCGCGCTGCGCAATATTGGTGGCAGCTCAGTCGTGGTGCTTTCAATCCATGCCGTGCGGCCCTTGCGCTCTCTCATGCTGGCGTGCGCCCTGGGCTAAGTTGCGATGGCTTAGGCTCACTCCATGACATCTGCATACTCACGGATACAGAAGTTGAATTAGCCGCACCAGTTGCGCTTGACTTTGGCGGCATCGCCAAAGGCTATGCCGTGGACCGAGCCATTGAAAAGCTAGCTGACCAAGGTGTACACAGCGCCTTGGTCAACGCTGGCGGAGATTTGCGAACCCTAGGAGACAGACGTTGGCCCATCGATGTGCGACATGCCAAAACTCACTTGATGGACGGCCGCCTGCAACACAAGACACACATTCAGCAGATGGCACTGGCTACTTCTGTGGCGGGTGCGCTGAACCCTGAGTTTGTCCTTGCCAGATCACGCAGTAAGCCTAGGTGGACCAGCGTCACGGTTCAAGCCTCTAGCTGCATGGCGGCCGATGTATTGACTAAGTGGGCCACGCAAGCCAGCCTGCTATGCCCAGATTTGCGGGCCGTGTTGCGACAAAATCAGGCCCGTATGTGGAGAACGCAATGACAAGAACAAAACACTTGGCCGGCTGGGGACGGTCCACCTTTTTATGGATGACGGCCGTGAGTCTGCTGTTGTTCATCACAGGTGTGGTGATGTTCGTTCTGCCTGCCACTGAGTTGATGGACATGTCACCAGACCAAGCCACATGGCGGCGCGTTTCGGGTGTGGTGCATGGTGTGTCCACTTGGTTGTTTTGCATCATGTGCGGTCGCGGCGTATGGCCTCATGTGCGGGTGATGTGGCACAAACACGATGAAGCGCGCAAATGGGCACTTGGCTTGGCCAATTTCTTGTTGCTGGCAGCCATCGCATTAGGTGGCTTGGTTTTGCTTTATGGCAGCCCTGACATGCACGATTGGGTTTCGCCGCTGCACTTTTGGATGGGCGCGTTTTGCCCCTTATTATTCTTGGCACATACCTGGCGAAAATTCATACCGTCGCGCTTCGATACAAATTTATGAAAGAACACACCATGGATATGGATAAGTATTCTTCGCAGCTCAAAAGCAAGGGCCTCAAGGTGACGAGCGCGCGCGTTACCGTGCTTGAAATTTTTAACCAAAGTAACGCTCGGCATCTGTCTGCGGAGGATGTTTACAAAAAGGTGCTGGAGCACGAGGGCGACATTGGTCTCGCCACGGTATATCGCGTGCTCACGCAGTTTGCAGATGCGGGCATCTTGGTAGCAACCAATTTTGAAACAGGCAAAACCACCTTCGAGCTGAACGAAGGCGGCCACCACGACCATTTGGTGTGCTTAAGCTGTGGCTCCGTAGTGGAGTTTCACGACGAGGAAGTGGAGTCGCGTCAAGAAAAGATTGCTAAGAAACATGGGTTCAAGCTAATTAACCACTCCATGTCGCTGTACGGCCTTTGCTCTAAGCCAGAATGCGCCGAGTCGTCTTAACGCAAGGCTGTCTCAATCGCTCTCATTGAGACAAACAATCACCAGCCTGAGAAATGTTGTCTATCATTCACGTCAATGAGTTTTTCTCATTCGATAGTTTTTATCAACCACCCAAAGGAAACCACATGTCTTTGATCAATACCCAAATCCAACCGTTCAAGAACCAAGCCTTCCACAACGGTAAGTTCGTTGAAATCACAGAAGCCACGCTCAAGGGCAAGTGGAACGTGTTCATTTTCATGCCAGCCGCTTTCACCTTCAACTGCCCTACAGAAATCGAAGACGCAGCTGACAACTATGCAGCATTCCAAAAAGCCGGCGCTGAGGTGTACATCATCACCACCGACACACACTTCTCACACAAAGTGTGGCACGAGACTTCACCTGCTGTGGGCAAAGCCAAGTTCCCATTGATCGGCGACCCAACACACAAGTTGACACGCGCATTTGGCGTGCACATCGAAGAAGACGGCCTGGCCTTGCGTGGCACTTTCGTGATCAACCCAGAGGGCATGATCAAGACCATGGAAGTGCATTCCAACGAAATCGCTCGTGACGTGTCTGAAACACTGCGTAAGTTGACTGCTGCTCAATACACCGCCGCTAACCCAGGCCAAGTGTGCCCAGCGAAGTGGAAAGAAGGCGCGAAGACTTTGGCTCCTTCCATCGACTTGGTCGGCAAGATCTAATTTTGCCCCAGTTAAACCCTGCTGACGCAGGGTGATGATTGATCAACACCTGCTAGCGCAGGTCGTTGAGCGCAGCGCATTCCGGCCACAAGCTGGTATGCGTTGTACTCAGCGAATCACCCCCAACCTTTTAACCCACAAGGACAGCGCCACAAGCGCATGACCTTGAGTTAATGCACCCTGAAATAGGAGAACACCATGCTCGACGACACACTCAAAGCCCAACTTCAACAATACCTTGGCATGCTGCGCCAGCCCATCCGCTTGGTCGCCTCACTGGACGACAGCGAGACCGGCAAAGACATGGGCGAGTTGCTCAACACCATCGTGGGTTTGTCTGACAAAGTCACGCTCCACACCTCGGGCACTGATGCACGCAAGCCTTCATTTGCTGTGGTGCGCGAAGGCGAAACACAGGGCGTGCGCTTTGCAGGCTTGCCACTCGGCCATGAGTTCACCTCTTTGGTGTTGGCCCTGTTGTGGACCGGCGGCCACCCACCCAAGGTAGAACAAGATGTGATCGACAGCATCAAGGCCCTTCATTCTGCGGATGGTGGCGACTTCAACTTTGAGGTGTACATGTCTTTGAGCTGCCACAACTGCCCAGACGTCGTGCAAGCGCTCTCGCTCATGGCCATCGTCAACCCCAAGGTCAAGACCGTGGTGATCGAAGGCGGCGCGTTCCAGAAGGAAGTGGAAGAACGCCAAATCATGGCTGTGCCCATGGTGTTCTTGAACGGCCAAGTGTTTG
>CAJBHE010000196.1 GCA_903952885.1 uncultured Burkholderiales bacterium | reverse complement strand
GCAACTTGGCGGGCACGGCCATGATGCCGCTGTACACCTCGTGGATAGCAAGCTGTTCGTCATTCGCATCTTTGTGTTCAACGATGGCGTGCACTTGGCCGCTGGGGCTGCGCACGATGCGGCCATAGCCCGTGGGATCGGCAAAGTCGATTGTGAGAAGAGCCAGTTGTTTGCCATCACACACATCCAGCAAGGCTTGCAGCGTGTCGGCTTGCGTCAGGGGCACATCACCTGAAAGCACCACCACCACGCCGTCATTTTTCAACAAAGGCACGGCTTGTTGCACCGCATGGCCAGTGCCGAGTTGGGGCATTTGGCGGGCGAAGTGCAGCTTATCTGAAGCGTTGGCAGTGATGAGCGCAGGCTCCACCTGATCTGCGCCGTGGCCGATGATGACGATGGTGTGGCGCGCCTTCAATGTGCGCGCCGTGTCAATCACATGCTGCACCAAAGCCTTACCCGCCAAACGCTGCAAAACCTTAGGCATACTGCTCTTCATACGGGTGCCTTTGCCGGCAGCCATGATCACCACATCCAAAGCTTTCATGTCATACATCCTTATCTTGCAAAGAATTATCCGCCATGGCTGTGGCTGGCTAGGACTGGCCGTGTTGTTGGGATTGAGCGGTTGCAGCACCCTCAAGGTGGTCTACACCAACAGCGACGAAATTATTTATTGGTGGCTCGATGGCTACGCAGATTTGCAGGGCGAGCAAAAGCAATTCACCCGCGATTCTCTGACCGATTTACAACGTTGGCATCGCCATCAGCAACTGCCCGAATACGTGGCCTTGCTCAAACGCATGCAGGCGATGGCTCCCCAAGACATCTCGCCCGCACAAGTTTGCGCCGTGACCGAAGACATGAAAACCAGCTTTGTCAGCCTGCTGCGTTTTGTCGAGCCTGCCAACACCAAGCTGGCCTCACAACTCAAACCTGAGCAATTGGCCAGCATCCGTAAACGTTTTGACAAAACCAACAAAACATGGAAGGAAGATTGGCTCGACCCAAATGCCGAAGACCGCCTGCGGTATCGCACCAAGCTGGCCACCAGTCGCCTTGAAGATTTTTATGGCCGCCTCGACAAGCCCCAGCGCGACGCGCTTAATAAGTGGCTGAGTGAGTCCAGCTTTGACCCTAAGTTGAGCTATGTCGAACGCGAACGCCGCCAAGCCGATAGCATGCAAACCTTTCAGCGCATCGCCCAAGAAGGCAGCGCCACGGCACAAGCGCAAGCTTTGTTGCGTGGTTTGACCGAACGCAGCTTTAACTCACCGAACGAGCGTTATCGCACCTACAACCGCGATCTGTGGAATGAGAACTGCGAAGGCTTTGCCAAGCTGCACAACAGCACCACGCCTGCACAGCGCCAGCACATCGTGGAGGCGCTGCGTGGCTACGAGCAAGATTTCAAAAGTTTGATGGCGCAAAAGTAAACGCCAAGGATTTAGCCCATCGGCCAAACCACCCCGTTGTCATTGAGCAAAGCATCCAGCGGTATGTCGTGTGGCTCGGGCATCAGGTCGGACAAGAAACCGTGGGTAAAACCTAATCCCGCGGTAAACGGCTTAGGCTTCAATGTGGCCAAAGTACGGTCATAAAAACCTCCCCCATACCCCAAGCGAAAACCCCCTGGCCCATAGCCCACACAAGGCACAAACAACAAGGTAGGCACGATCACCTCGGTGTCTTTGGGCTTGGGAATGCCGTAGGCGTCTTCTTCCATTGGACAGCCCGGGTACCACGCATGAAAGGTGAGTGTTTTGGTCGCTTTGTCCACCACGGGCAAGCCAATGCGTCGGCGTTGAGGTTGGTCTAACAACTCACCATCTTCCTTCCAGCGGTGCAGGGCGGGCAAAGGGTCAAACTCGCCCTTGATGGGCCAGTAAGCGCCTATGACCGAGTCAGGACGACTGAACAACCAAATGCGCATGATGCGTTGCAACAAGTCGGAGCGCTCAAGCCGGTCTGGCAAGACCAAGCACATCCAGGTCCTTAACGGCGT
>CAJBHE010000195.1 GCA_903952885.1 uncultured Burkholderiales bacterium | reverse complement strand
GGCGCGCACGCGGCGCGCCATGGATGCTCTGGTGGTCATGATTGCCGAGCGTGAGGTGCACCGTGAATACTTAGCCGTGGCCTACCGAAAGTGGAGCGGTACGCCTGTGCGCGACATCGTGGCCGCCATTGGCCGCGACTACCGAAACCGCCTGCGCATGGCGGTGGTTGACCTTGAGCGTCTGCCCGGCAAAGAAGCCCACACTACGTTTGAGTGCCTCAGCAGCCAAGAAGAGGCTTGCTTGGTGCAATGCACTTTGCATACCGGCCGCACGCATCAAATCCGTGTGCACATGGCGCACTTTGGTCATCCTCTGGTGGGCGACTCGCTTTACGCGGGCCCCATGACCTTGGGCATTGATCGCCAAGCTTTGCACGCCTTCCGCCTGAGCTTTGACCATCCCATCACCGGCGAGCCGCTCAAGTTTGAAGCGCCGTTACCGGACGACATGGTCAATTTGCTGGCTGGTTTGGGCCTCAAGCGCCCCGACTAGGTCTTTTCAGCCACCTCCGTTACAATACCGGCTCACGCTTGTGAAAGCGGTGAGCCCTTTGGCTCTGACTCGTGCCATGCCCCGCATTGCCCTTACAGCCTCGAGATGAATTTTCGTAGGCCCTTTCCTCGACCCTTGACCCGGAACTCTCACGATGAATACCGTGGATGCCAAGCGCGTACTTGAGACCGCCCTGATTTGTTCTCACCAACCGATCCAAATTCGCGATTTGCGCGTGCTGTTTTCTGACGCCTTAGGCGCAGACACCATTCGCACCTTGCTCGAAGAACTTCAGCTCGACTGGGCACAGCGTGGCGTGGAATTGGTGCAAGTGGCCTCCGGTTGGCGCTTTCAAAGCCGCCCAGACATGCGCGAGTTTTTGGACCGCCTGAACCCCGAGAAGCCCCCCAAATACTCACGCGCCGTGATGGAAACTTTGGCCATCATTGCCTACCGCCAGCCTGTGACGCGTGGCGACATGGAGGATGTGCGCGGGGTGACTGTGAACTCTTTGGTCATCAAACAACTCGAAGACCGCGGCTGGGTCGAAGTCATTGGCCATCGCGAAACCGTCGGTCGACCCTCTCTGTTTGCCACCACGCGCCAGTTTTTGGATGATTTGGGGCTGGCCTCGCTCGATGAATTGCCCGTATTTGACAGCGCTCAAGCACAAGCCAACGCCTTTGCCCGTTTGGGTGAAGACGATCCATCCTTGCAAATGGACATGGCGCTCGAATCTACTGAAAGGGCTGAAATTGCGGCGCCTGCTGAAGGCGACATCTTGTCTGGCGATGCAGCACCTATTTTTGAACTTTCCTCACCCAGAGACCCCGCCTCAACTGGCGATGCACCGAATGAACACTAACAACCACGATCTGGGTGGCCAGCCTAACGAACCAAAAGAACCAAACGACGCACTTGACGAGATGTTGGACGGCAACACGGTTTTTGATTTTGAAGACGTTGTCTCTGGCGAGTTCGACGCAGAACTTATCCGCGCCGAAGCCGCGCCTGAAAAGCGTGTCCTGTTGCCGCAGCCTGAATCGCCCAAGTTGCACAAAGTCTTGGCCCAATCGGGCATGGGCTCGCGCATCGAGATGGAGCGCCTCATTGCCGAAGGCCATGTGGCCGTCAACAACGAAGTGGCCCACACCGGCCAGCGCGTGCAGTTTGGTGACCAAATCAAGGTAAATGGCCGTCAAATCAAGGTGCGCATTGCGCCACCGCCTCCGCGAGTGATTGCGTACCACAAGCCTGCGGGCGAAGTGGTGACCACTGACGACCCCCAAAACCGTCCTACGGTGTTCCGCCGCTTGCCACGCTTGTATCAAGGCAAGTGGCAGTCGGTCGGCCGTTTGGACTTGAACACCGAAGGCTTGTTGCTGTTCACCAGCTCCGGCGAATTGGCGAACCAGTTGATGCACCCTCGCTTTGGTTTGCAACGCGAATACGCGGTGCGTTCGCTGGGCAAGCTCAGCAAAGACCAAAAAGAACAGCTCATCACCGGTATTCAACTCGACGACGGTCCAGCCCAATTTGGCTCGATCGAAGAGGGCGGTGGCGAAGGTTCCAACTGTTGGTACCGCGTCACCATTTCTGAAGGTCGCAACCGCGAAGTACGCCGCATGTTCGAGGCCGTGGGCCACGCCGTGAGTCGCCTGATTCGCATTCGCTATGGCGCCATGGTGTTACCTCGCGGCTTGAAACGCGGCGCCTTTGTGGAGTTGGGTGAGCGCGACATTCGCGCTTTGATGGAAGCGGCAGGTGCTGAAGCCCCCGTTCACAGTGGCCCGTCACACAACAACCGCACCGAACGCGCCAGCAGCCGTCGCCGTGGCAACAGCATCGGCCCTCGCCCGTCCACGCCGCGTGCACCCGAAGAGCGCAGCAGCGGCCCCGAACGTTTGGTGCGTACTGAGCGCCGGCGTGGTGGCAAAGCCCCAGAGCGTGCGCCGCAACCTGACCCCATGCAAACGTCGGTGGGCTACATTGGTGCAGACAGCTACGCTGAGGAACGTCAGCGTAAAAAGGATGGCCAAAAAGCCTTCAAAGCAGGCCTTGTAGGTGGCCCACGTCCCTCTAGCGCAGCTCCGCGTCGTGGTGGTTCTGCGGGTGGCAGCTTTGGTGGTGGGCGTTCGGGTGGTGGCACTCTAGGTGGTAATGGCGGTGGTTCGGGTGGCAGTCGTGGACAAGGCGGACGAGGCGGCCGTTAAATCACAAGCAAGATGCATCAAAAATGCTTGCTCTTTCTAGGGAAATCCCTCGAAACGGTTAAAATATGCGCCTCCGCACATTGCATATAAAAAGTTTCAATCACAGTCAATACAGGGAAAATCCAAATGACCGAACGTACTCTCTCCATCATCAAGCCAGACGCCGTTGCTAAGAACGTCATCGGCCAAATTTACGCTCGCTTCGAAGCGGCTGGCTTGAAAGTTGTGGCTGCTCGCATGGCTCACCTGTCACGCGGCGAAGCAGAGCAGTTTTACGCTGTGCACAAAGCACGTCCTTTTTTCAAAGATTTGGTTGACTTCATGGTCTCTGGCCCTGTCATGATCCAAGTGCTTGAAGGCGAAGGCGCGATTTTGAAAAACCGTGACTTGATGGGTGCTACCAACCCCAAAGACGCAGCTCCTGGCACCATCCGCGCTGACTTTGCTGACAGCATCGATGCCAACGCTGTGCACGGTTCTGACGCTGCTGAAACAGCCGCTGTTGAAATCGGCTTCTTCTTCGCTGGCATGAACGTTTACGGTCACTGAAAGCCAATCGACGCGGTGGGCAACCCCTGCGTTGGCGAATAAATATGACGGCCAACCTGCTTGATTTTGATCTCGACGGTTTGGCCGTTTTTTGTGAGCGCTTGGGCGAAAAACGTTTCCGCGCCACACAGCTGTTTCGGTGGATTCACCAAAAAGGCGCACAAGACTTTGATCAGATGTCTGATCTCGCCAAGTCGCTGCGCGAAAAGCTGAAAACCTGCGCACAGGTTCAGCCACTCAACCCGATTTCTAGACACGACTCTGCCGACGGCACCATCAAGTGGTTGTTCGACGTGGGCGACGGCAATGCCGTTGAAACCGTGTTTATTCCAGAAGACGACAGAGGCACCTTGTGCATCTCCTCGCAAGCAGGTTGTGCCGTTGGCTGCCGCTTTTGCTCGACGGGCCACCAAGGCTTTAGCCGCAACCTCACCACGGGTGAAATCTTGTCGCAGCTCTGGTTTGCCGAGCACACACTGCGCAAACAGTTCAACACCACCGAGCGCGTCATCTCCAACGTGGTGATGATGGGCATGGGCGAGCCCCTGCAAAACTTCAGCGCCTTGGTACCTGCTTTGCGCTCAATGTTGGACGACCATGGCTATGGTTTGTCACGCCGCCGTGTGACGGTGTCAACATCAGGCGTTGTACCCATGATGGACCGCTTGGGGCTCGATGCCCCAGTGGCCTTGGCTGTGTCGTTGCACGCGCCCACCGACGCTCTGCGCGACAACTTGGTGCCACTTAACCGCAAATACCCTTTGCACGAATTGATGGATGCTTGCCGCCGTTATTTGGCGCACGCACCCCGTGACTTCATCACCTTTGAATATTGCATGTTGGATGGTGTCAACGACCAGCCCGAACATGCGCAAGCCTTGATTGATTTGGTCAAGCCCAAGCGGGGCTTAGGCGAGCCTTTGCCTTGCAAGTTCAACTTGATTCCGTTCAACCCGTTTCCTGCGTCCGGCCTCACGCGTTCAAGCGCGGCCACGGTCAAAGCGTTTGCCCTGCAGCTTAGCGAAGCCGGCATCATTACCACTGTGCGCAAGACACGAGGTGACGATATTGATGCGGCTTGCGGTCAGCTGGCTGGTGACGTGAAAGACCGCACCAAGGTCGATGCACGTATGGCCAAGCAGCGCGTTATTTCGCTCATGCAGGAGTCGTTATGAGCGTGCGGCGTTTGTCGGCTGTTGTGTGTATGTTGATTGCTGCAGTCTGCGTGCTAAGTGCTTGCAGTTCTCCTTCTAAGCAGATCGACACACTCACTCAATCCGAGCCAGATAGCACGCGTCAACGCGCCATGCGCCGGCTGAGTCTGGCCAGTGCCTATTTCGAACAAAACCAAAACGATGTGGCGCAGCAAGAAGTGCGCGCCGCTTTGCAAATTGACCCAAGCTACGCCGATGCTTATGGCTTGTTGGGTCTCATCCACCAACGCGACAATGCGCCGATCCTGGCGCAACAAAGTTTTGAACAAGCAATTGCGCTTTCTTCAAAGGCACCCTTGCGCGCAACCGAACTAGCCCCTATCCAACACAACTATGGCTGGTTTTTGTGCGAGCAGAATAAATTTACTGAAGCTCAAACGCAGTTTGATCGTGCCTTGGCTCAGCCCAGCTACCGACAGGGAGACAAAACCCGTCAAGCCATGGCGCTTTGCAAAGCTCGCCAGCTTAACAAATAACCCTACTCACCTTAACTCGCTGCACGTTTCATGCATGTGCCCAGAAAAACCTGAAAACCGATGACCGAAGAAACAACACCATCAACCAACCCCAGCCCATCACCGGGCGCGTTGCTGCGTCAACTTCGCGAAGTTCAAGGTTTCAAGTTAGATCAGTTAGCGCAGGCCCTGCGCGTGACGCCTGCCAAGCTCGAAGCTCTGGAAGCTGACCGTTTGGATGAGTTGCCCGATGCCATGTTTGCGCGTGCCTTAGCCTTGGCTGTATGCCGTCAGTTGAAGGTAGATGCAGCCCCTGTGTTGGCTTTGTTGCCTAGTCAAGATGTGTCTCGTTTGGCGGCTAAAAATGAGCGTGGTTTGGATTTTCCTTTGGATCGCCCGTCTTTTTTGCCTCAGTCAAGTTTTGTGGCAGTGGTCCGCTTGTTCTCGCCCATGCGTTGGGCTGCTCTTGCTGTCTTGGCATTGGCTTTGATGATTGGGTTTTGGCCTGATATTCATGGTTTACTGGTTTTCAAAGATGAGCCCACAGATGGCATGGTTGTCGCCCCCGTGATGCCTGCCATTTCCTTACCGTCGACCGAGGAGGTGCCGCCTGTGTCCGAAATCAAGTCCAGCAACCTGGTCGTGACCACGGTTCATTCTTCAGCGCTGGTCGATCAAGCAGCCAGCGCTTCAACATCCGCTAGTGCCTCAGGAGTGTCAGATGGCAAATAACGAGCAACTGCAAGGCATTGCCTTGTCACAACCCAAATCACGCCGCAGCTTGCAAGCGCGAGTGGCGTGGGGTGACCATACCGTGACCGTTGGTGGCGACGCCCCCGTGCGGGTGCAGTCCATGACCAACACCGACACAGTCGATGTGATTGGTACAGCCATTCAAATCAAAGAACTGGCCCTAGCGGGTTCAGAGCTCGTGCGCATCACGGTCAACACCCCCGAAGCAGCCGCTGCCGTGCCGCATGTGCGCGAGCAGCTCGATAAGATGGGCATCAACGTCCCACTGATTGGTGACTTCCATTACAACGGTCACCGTTTGCTCACTGAGTTTCCAGACTGTGCACAAGCGTTATCGAAGTACCGAATCAACCCTGGCAACGTGGGCAAGGGCGACAAGCGCGACAAGCAATTTGGCCAAATGATTGAAGCCGCCATGCGCTTTAACAAACCTGTGCGCATCGGCGTTAATTGGGGCAGCTTGGACCAAGATTTGTTGGCCAAGTTGATGGACGAAAACGCCTTGCGTGTTCAACCCTTTGAGGCCAGGCAAGTCATGTACGAGGCTTTGATCACCTCAGCCATTGAATCGGCGCAACTGGCGCAGAGCATGGGTATGTCGCCCGAACAAATTTTGCTGAGTTGCAAAGTCAGTGGCGTGCAAGACCTGATTGCGGTTTACCGCGAGTTGGCTCAGCGCTGCAATTACCCCTTGCATCTGGGCTTGACCGAAGCGGGCATGGGCACCAAGGGCACGGTGGCTTCTGCCACGGCTTTGTCTATTTTGTTGCAAGAAGGTATTGGTGACACCATCCGTGTATCGCTCACACCTCAGCCCGGCGGAGCCCGTACGCAAGAGGTGGTGATTGCCTCTGAAATTTTGCAAGCCTTGGGTCTGCGCACCTTTGTGCCCAGCGTCACGGCTTGTCCTGGTTGTGGTCGCACCACCAGCACGACCTTCCAAGAAATGGCCAAGTCGATTGACGACTTCTTGCGCGCTCAAATGCCTGTGTGGCGCACCCAATACCCAGGAGTGGAAAACCTCAAAGTAGCGGTGATGGGTTGTATCGTGAATGGCCCAGGCGAAAGCAAGCATGCCGACATCGGCATCAGCCTGCCCGGCAGCGGCGAAGCGCCTGCAGCGCCCGTGTTCATCGACGGCGAAAAAACCATGACCTTGCGCGGCGACAACATCGCGCAAGAGTTCCACCAAATTGTTGAAAACTACATTGAAAAACGCTTCGGTTAATCCGTGCGCCTGCCTATCGTGACGACAGAAAACACAATAACAAGACCTGCCAAAGCCCAAGCCTTGACCGCTGTCAAAGGCATGAACGACTTGCTGCCTCCAGCCTCCGCCCAATGGGAGTGGCTGGAAGACAAAGTGCGCGGCTTGATGGCACGCCACGCGTATCGCAACTTGCGCACGCCCATCGTTGAACCCACCGCTTTGTTTGTGCGTGGTTTGGGAGAGGTGACCGACATTGTGGAGAAGGAGATGTACTCCTTCGAGGATCGTTTGAACGGCGAGCAACTCACGCTGCGTCCCGAGGCCACTGCGGGTGTGGTGCGCGCGGTGGTTGAGCACAACATGCTCTACAACGGTGGTCAGCGCCTGTATTACATGGGCCCCATGTTTCGCCACGAGCGCCCACAACGCGGCCGCTATCGGCAGTTCCACCAAATCGGCGCAGAGGCCTTGGGCTTTCCGGGTGCTGAGGTGGATGCCGAACTCATTTTGTTGGCTGCCACGCTGTGGCAAGAGTTGGGTTTGCAAGACGTGCGCTTGGAGCTCAACAGCTTGGGTCAACCGAATGAGCGTGCGGCGCACCGCACCGCTTTGATTGCCCACTTAGAAGCCCACGTCGATGTGCTCGATGAAGAAGCCAAGCGCCGCTTGCACACTAACCCGTTGCGCATCTTGGACACCAAGAACCCCGCCATGCAAACCGTGGTGGAAGCCGCACCAAAGTTGATCGACTTTTTGGGCGAAGCATCGCTGGCCCACTTCAATGCGGTGAAAGCGATTTTGGATGCGAGTGGTGTGAGTTACCTCATCAACCCACGATTGGTGCGTGGCATGGATTACTACAACCTCACCGTGTTTGAGTTTGTGACCGACCGCTTGGGCTCGCAAGGCACTATTTGTGGCGGTGGCCGTTACGACTATCTGATTGAGCAAGTGGGTGGCAAGCCCGCACCTGCCGTGGGCTGGGCTTTGGGCGTCGAGCGTGTGCTCGAGTTGCTCAAAGAGCAGGGCACATTGCCCGAGGCTGTGGGGCCAGATGTTTACGCCATCGTGCCTGATGCATCGGCTTTACCAGTCGTGTTCAAAACCATCCAAACACTCCGTGCGCAGGGCATGTCGGTGCAAATGCACGCGGGTGCAGGCGAGGGCATGGGCAGCATGAAATCGCAGTTCAAAAAAGCCGATGGCAGTGGCGCACAGTTCGCACTCATTTTTGGTGGCGACGAGTTGGCGCGTGGCGAAGTCACCCTCAAAGCTTTGCGTGACGGCGCAGGGGCGCAAGAGGCGTTGCCCTTGGCCGATGTGGCAGTTCGATTGGCCGCCAAACTGGCGCAGGCCTTGGTTCAGCCTCAAACCGTGGCTTAACCAAGCCGCGCCCTACAATTCGTTACATTTTTTTAGTTAATCATTGATCATCATGGCATCACCTCTCGACCTCGAAGAACAAGAACAACTGGACGAACTCAAGCATTTTTGGAAGCGCTGGGGCGACCTCATCACATGGGTCCTCATTGCTGTCTTGGGTGGATACGCTGCTTGGATGGGTTGGGAATCTTATTCAACCAAACAGTCGGCGCAATCGGCGGTGTTGTACGACACGGTTGAGCGTGCCGCCGTCAGTGGGGACACTGCTTTGTTGGATCGCGCCGTCGCGGACATCAAAGATAAATTTGCCAGCACCACCTACGCCCAGCAAGCTGCGCTGCTGGCTGCGCG
>CAJBHE010000194.1 GCA_903952885.1 uncultured Burkholderiales bacterium | reverse complement strand
TTAATCGCATCGGGCCGACATGCCGCCGTCCACAATGATTTCAGTGCCCGTGATGAATCGCGCTTCATCGCTGGCTAAAAACAAAACGGCATTGGCCGTGTCTTGACCATCGCCCATGAAGGGCAAGGGAATACGTGCTTGTCGTTGAGTGAGCAAGGTTTGCACATCGCCCCCCGTGCGTTGTTTGGCTAAGCGCACATCCACCATGGGTGTGTGTAGTTGGCCGGGCACCACGGTGTTGACGCGAATGCCTTGCTTGGCATATTGCACCGCTACCACACGTCCCAGTTGTATGACGGCAGCTTTGGTAGCGGCATAGGCCACTTGTGCCGAGCCTGTCCAACGGATGCCAGATGTGGATGAGATGTTCACCACAGCCCCTGCACCTTGCGCTGCCATCACGGGTAAGACGTGCTTGCACATCATGAACACGCTCTTGAGGTTATGGTCGATTTGGGCGTCCCATACGTCTTCGCTCATTTCCACAGGCCCGCCAGCGGCAGAACCACCCACGTTGTTGATGAGCACATCGATACGGCCAAAGCGCTTCAGTGTGGCCTGCACGGCGGCTTCGATGGCAGCGGTGTCGGTGACATCGCAGGTCATGGATGCAATCTCGCCGCCGTTGACTTGGCTGGCTTCGTGGGCACGTGACAAGGTTTCTTCTAGTCGGTCTTGGTCACGGTCCAAGGCCATGACCTTGGCACCTTCTTGCACCATGCGCACTGCAATAGCGCGGCCATTGCCCCAGCCCGGACCCACAGAGCCAGCGCCTGTGACGAGCACCACTTTGTCTTGCAATCTTCCTGTCATCTTGAATGTGTCTCTGTTTTTAAAATCGATACAGCGCTTGGGGGTTGTCCACCAAAACCGCTTGCATCAAATCTGCGGTGGGCGCGATATGTTGCAGGGCATCGACCAGCACGCCTTTATCTGGTACATGCGTGTGATTGGGGTGAGGCCAATCGGTGCCCCACACACATTGGCGTGGAAAGCGCGCTACCAAGTGATGGGCCAACACGATGCCATGTGCATAGGGCGGCACACCCAAGGGCACCGACGCATCGATGCGGTCAATGCCACTGACCTTGATGTGAAATTTTGGGTCGTCTAGCAACTGGCACAAGGCTTGGAAGTCTGCGTGCTGAATGCCCAGCCGGGCATCGACGCGGCCCATGTGGTCGATCACCACAGGCACTACAGACTTTTCCAAGCAGGGTCCGAGCTCGTGCACCAAACTACTTTCGAAATGCACTTGCAAGTGCATGTCGTGATCGGCCAATCGCTGCGTCAATGCCAGCAACTCGTCGGGTGTCGCCCCCATGCCCAAATGCTTCATGAAGTTGAAGCGCACAGCGCGAAAGCCTGCAGCTGCCAACCGCTTGAGTTCGATGTGGTTTACATCGGGTTTGACCAATGCCACGCCCAAGTAGTGGCCAGAGCCAGCCGCAATAGCGTCTTCGACCACTGCATTGTCAAGACCGTGCACCATCGACTGCACGATGACGCAGCGGGTGATGCCTAGCTGTTGGTGCAGGGCAAACAGTTTTTCTTTGGGGGCTTCGGCCGGTTTGTTTTGGTGTGCGTGAGGGAAAGGAAAACGGTCATAGGGACCGAACACATGCACGTGGGTGTCGCACGCATTGGGTGGCAGCCGCAGGCTTGGTGTTGAAGTGGATGTCATCCAAGTGACACTCAGGGCAAGCTGCGTGCGTACACAGCCATGGCTTCAATCTCTTCATCCGTCAAGCTGCGTGCAGCGCTAGCCATCGTGCCGTCCATGTCAGCCCTGGCGCCTGAGCGCAGATTGCGCAGTTGCGTCACGAAGTACTCGGTAGATTGACCCGACAAACGCGGCACATGTTTTTGCCCTTGCAGTTGTGCGCCATGGCACGACGAACAATATTGCTGCTGTGCAATCTGTTGGCCGCGGGCAATTTTTTGTGCATCACCGCCAGCATGTGGCGCGGGGGCGGGTTGTGCAGCGTAGTGCGCGGCGATGTCGCGCATGTCTTGTTCGCTCAGCGTGCTGGCAATGGCCTCCATGCCGCCACCTTTGCGGCGTTGGTCGCGAAACTGCAGCAGTTGATAAAAGATAGACAGTTGTGGTTGCGCGGCTAGGTGTGGTGTGCCCGCAATAGAGGACACGCCTTGTTCACCATGACATGCGGCGCACAGCTGTGCCTTTTCTTTACCCGCAACAGCATCGGGTGCGGCAGATGCAGGGGTACCGCTGAGAAGTATCAAAAAAAAGGCCATTCCCTGAATGGCCTTTGAAGCAAGCTTGAACATTATTTGCTGTGAGAGATGCGGAAGATTGCGCCTGCTACGTCATCAGACACGAGCATTGAGCCGTCTTTCATGACGTGAACGTCAGCTGGGCGACCCCAGAAATCGTCGCCCTGAATCCAACCCGACACAAAGACTTCTTTCTTGGTCACATTTCCTTTGGCGTCGAGTGCGACACGCACCACATCGAAGCCAGTTTTCTTGGTGCGGTTCCAAGAGCCGTGCTCAGCGATGAAGATGTTGTGTTTGTACTCAGCTGGGAATTGTTTGCCTGTGTAGAAGCGCATGCCCAAAGCAGCCACGTGTGGGCCAATCTTCAAGACTGGCTTATCGAACTCGTCGCAAGAGCGGCCTTTGCCGAAGTCGATGTCCAGCAAATCACCTTGGTGGCAGAACGGGTAGCCAAAGTTCATGCGCTTGGCGGTGATGCGGTTCAGTGTGTCATTAGGCAAATCGTCATTCACCCAGTCACGTGCGTTGTTGGTGAACCAGAGTTCTTTCGTGACAGGGTGGAAGTCCATGCCCACGCTGTTGCGTACACCTTGCGCCACAGTTTCCAAGATATTGGTTTTCAGGTTCAAGCGAACGATGACAGCATGCGTCACAGGCTGAACCGTGATGTTGGCCGGAGTTCCGATCTGGAAATATAAGTAGTTGCCGTCGGGGCTGAGCTTCATGAACTTCCAGCCATGTGCCTCGTCCTTAGGCAACGCATCAAACACCACCACGGGTGCAGGTGGGTTGTCTAAGTTGGCTTCAATGTTGTCGTATCGAATGATGCGAGACAGCTCGGCCACATACAGCGCGCCATCTTTGAACACCACGCCGTTCGGACGGTGCAGGCCTTTGGCTATGGTCTTGACTTCACGCTTGCCATCTTTTTCAACCACGGCATAGACGTTGCCAGTGAAACGTGTGCCTACAAACAAGGTGCCATTTGGCGATTGCACCATCGAACGTGCGTTGGGCATGCCAGAGGCCCACAGCTCAACTTTGAAGCCAGCGGGAACTTTGAGTTTGTCCGTGGGAATCTCGCTCACAGGTAGAGCACTCATACCCGGTGGGTGTGGCACCAAATTCAACGCCACTTGGTCTGCAGTGCGACCTTGCGCCCAAGTGGGTGGAATGGCTGCTGCAGGGGGGAGCTGCGGGTGCTTGGGCCATAGCCAAGCTGCTGAGCGCCATGCTCAGGGCCAATGTGGTTTTTTGGAGGGTACAGGTCAGGCGTGGAAGTTTCACAAATGTCTCCTTTGAAGAAATTGGATTAAAACCGTAATTGAATGTTCCGTAAGTCACCAAGGCGATTAGGGTCAACCCGAAGATGGTGGCTCACAGCGGGATTTGACTTTGCACACCAATCACCCAAGAGCG
This sequence comes from uncultured Burkholderiales bacterium, assembly GCA_903952885.1. GTDB lineage: Bacteria > Pseudomonadota > Gammaproteobacteria > Burkholderiales > Burkholderiaceae_C > Limnohabitans. The sequence goes on along the minus strand of CAJBHE010000194.1, from coordinate 4,469 downwards.
GGGCAAGCCGGGTTCGAAATATTGTTTTGAGAACTGGTTGATGATCACGGAGCTGACCGTGTCTTTGTTCGTGATGTTGTCAACGCCAACGAATGCCTCGACACGCGCAGCCCCCACTTGGTAGCGCTGACGCACGCGCGCATTCAGCAGGGTGTAGCTGGGCGCTAAAGCGTAGTCAGCCGTGGTGGCGGTGTTGGCATCATTGGCCCACATGCTGGAGCGGTGAATCACGTCAATCCCTGCTTCCATACCGAGCGCAGGTTTTTGTCCCACATGTGCAAAACCCTTTTCAGACCATTGCACGGCTGCAAAAACTTGACGCTTAGGAATCGCAGGTAGGCTGTTGCCATTGGGAGGGCTGTAGCTGGCGCTGCCTGCTTGGTAGGTGGCATTCATAAACGTGGCAGATGTCTGTGTGCGCCAGTTGGCCGTGTGCTGGTTGCGCAGCGCTAATTCAAAGCCATCACGTTTGGTTTGTGCGGCGTTGTCGTAAGCGGTTTTGCCGTTGGACGCCAAGGCCGCGACGATTTCATTCGTGGTGTCGATTTGGAACCAAGCCGCATCGATGCGTGTGCTGGCCGATGGCAGCCACTTGGTGCCCAGCTCTAAATGTTTGCTACGGGAAGCTTGTAAATTGGGGTTGAATTTTTCGACAAAGTTGTTGCTGCTATCGCGTGAATATGCAGCCTCCACCATGGTGGGTGTTTCAAAACCCTTGCCTTGATTCACGTAAAGGTTCAGGTTGTCTTGGGCGTGCCAAGTCAGGCCCAACACAGGGCTGGTGGCTTTGTAGGTGACGGAGCCAGAACCATCGACACCAGAAGGCATATCGTCACGGCTCTTCAAGGTGACGTTGCTTTGGCGAGCACCGGTGGTCAGCGTGAAGCGATCGCCCATAGACCAGTTGGCTTGTGCAAAGAAATCGCGATTGCTCGCTTCATTCAGTTCGTTGCGCGTGAGGGCGCCGCTTTTTTCACCAGCGGCTGCAGCACCAGCTTGGCGCTGTTCTTGTGCATGGTCGACATCCATGCCTGCTACCCACGTGACTGGCAGCGCATTGAAAACACTGCCTTTGCCATTGGCCTGTAAACCAAGGCCTTCAAAGCGACGATCAAGCCCTGTCCATGCGTTGGTGGCTTGGTACTGCAAGTTAGTTCGCGTGCCGCCATATATGCGGGCTTGCAGCTTCAAGTCACTGTCGACGCGGTGCTCTGCCACAGCACCTACTTGTTCTTGCTTCACGGTTTTGCGAGTGTTGCGGGCAACAGCGTTGGTGCCTGCTTGTGAAGGGTCTGCTGCCAGTTGCGTGGCGGTGAGCCCGAGTGCATCTTTGGCCTCAGGCATGTCAAAGATATTCACAATGAATTTAAAGCGCGTGTCGGGCTTGGCATCCACCGTGATGACGCTGTTGAGTTGCTTGCGCTCTGCGCTGCTTTGTTGACGATAGCCATCGATCGAAAAAGTGCTGTAGTCGGCCACGAGGCCGACGTTGCCGGTGCGCTGGCTGACTTGCCAATCGGTGCGTTGCATGCCGAACGAACCAGTGTAGAGGTTGACTTGCGCTTCGGGTTTGTCGCCCGCTTCACGTGTGAAGGTTTGAATCACGCCGCCTGAGGCGTTGCCATACAGCTGCGCCAGCGGGCCAGTGAGCACTTCCATGCGTTCGGTGGAGGTCATGCTCACGGTGGAGGTTTGGCCTTGACCATCGGGCATCGAGGCGGGGATGCCATCGGTGATGAGGCGGATACCACGGATACCGAAGGCAGAGCGTGCGCCAAAGCCACGGATAGACACTTGCACATCCTGCGCGTAGTTGTTGCGGTTGAGTGCCACCACACCCGGTGCACGGTTGAGTACGTCAGAGATATTGACTTGCGGGCCCGAACTGCGCAGTGTGTCTGCGTCGATGGTGAAGACCGATGCGGGCGCGTCGAATTGTTTTTGTTCTAAGCGGCCACTTTGAACCATCACATTGGGCAGCGATGTGATGTCTGTTTGGGCATGCAAAACAGGTGTTGCAATACCCACGGCGAGTGGAAGAAAACTTACCCAAGAACGATGAGATTGCATATCCACGATCATGCGATATCTCACTTCAGTGATTACCCTGAATCAGTCTTCTTAGTGACTCGTTTGTCTTTTATTTGGCAGACCGATACATCGCGCAAATCTTGTTGCCCGATGGATCACGCAAGTAAGCGATGTAATAGCTGAAGGCTGGGTTGGTGCGAAGGCCTGGAGGGTCTTCGCAAGTCACGCCGCCGTTTGCTAAGCCTGCTGCATGGAAGGCATCAACTTCTTCTTTGGATTTGGCAGCAAAACCAAAGGTGCTGCCGTTGCCAAAGCTGGCTGGCTCGCCGTTGATAGGGGTGGTGATGCCAAACGTACCCGTGGGCGTGCGGTATATATAGCGACTGCCTGCGCTATTGCCTGATGCATGACCCAATGCGCCGAGTGCGGCGTCATAAAACTTGCGTGATGCTTCGAGGTCTTGAGCACCTAAAAAAACGTGTGTAAACATGGTGGTTTGCAAATTGAAATAGACGTAAAAAAAGCGGCTCGGTAGCCCGACGCCGCTTTGTGCGTAAACGTGAAAAATTACTTCTTCTTGGTGTTCACAGCAGCTTTGAAGGCTGCGCCGGCAGTGAAGCGTGGCACCACAGCAGCTGCGATTTTCAAGGCTTCGCCAGTGCGTGGGTTTTTGCCAGTGCGTGCAGCGCGTGCAGCTGCTTTAAAAGTTCCGAAGCCGATCAATTGCACGTCGTCTTTTTTCGCAACAGCGTGCGTGATGACGTCGATGATGGCATTGACAGCACGGCCAGCATCGGCCTTGGTCAATTCTGTGTGAGCGGCAACGGCTTCGATCAATTCAGTTTTGTTCATGAGAGGTTCCTTGTTAAAACGGGTGCATTGTGCCATTTTTGGCAAGTATTTCGCAGGATTGAACTTTTCATTTGCATGATTTTTTTGGCTGCAAGACCCCATAGATCAAGGCACGGTGCAATTTATTAGTGTTCACCCTAGTTTAAAAATCGATGCATGCGCTTGCTAACCAAATTTAGCCCGCTACCCGCACCGCACCGAGTTGGTTCTTTGATACAAAGAAATCCATGAATATTCAACACTTATTAGTTCAATGTGTCAGCCGCAAGGCATCCGACTTACATGTGTCATCGGGTGTACCTGCGATGTTCAGAGTCGATGGTGACTTGATCGCAGCGTCCACAGAGGTGGTGACACATGAAGGTATTCATGCAGCTTTAATGAGCATCATGTCATCTGCACAGCTGTCACATTTCAAGCAAAGCATGGAGTGCGACTTCTCCATAGACCTTGCCGATGTGTCGCGCTTTCGCGTGAATGTGTTTCAACAATCGCGAGGTGTGTCGGTGGTGTTTCGAGTTATTCCGCATCACATTCCCAATTTGCAAAATATGCATGCACCCGCCCTCTTTGCAGAGCTGGTTCACAAGCCGCGTGGCTTGGTGTTGGTCACGGGCCCCACGGGCTCGGGCAAGTCCACCACTTTGGCCGCGATGGTGGATGTGCTGAACCAAAACACGCATAAACACATCGTGACGATTGAAGACCCGATTGAGTTTGTGCACACGCCCCAGCACTGCCTCATCCAACAACGAGAGTTGGGTACACACACTCTCAGCTTTGCCAACGCCTTGCGTGCCGCGTTGCGCGAAGACCCCGATGTGATTTTGGTGGGTGAGCTGCGTGACCTAGAAACCATCCGCCTTGCCATCACCGCGGCTGAAACAGGGCACTTGGTGTTGGGCACACTCCACACATCAAGCGCTGCCAAAACCATGGACCGCATCGTCGATGTGTTTCCCGCCGAAGAAAAAGACATGGCACGCAGCATGTTGTCCGAGTCGCTCAATGCCGTGATCTCGCAAGTGCTGTGCAAACGCAAAGGTGGCGCAGGGCGTGTAGCTGCTTTTGAAGTGATGGTGGGTACACCCGCGGTCCGCAACCTGATCCGCGAAGGCAAAGTGGCTCAGTTGTACTCGGCCCTACAAACGGGGAGTGCCTTGGGCATGCAGACACTTGATCAATGCTTGGTCGCTTTGGTGAAGCAGGGTTTGATAGAGGTTCAAGAGGCAAGCAGCAAGGCAAAGTATCCAGAGGGGTTTGCTACGATGCGCTAGGGGCATTGGTGCCCCCGACAGGAATCGAACCTGTATCACTCCCTTAGGAGGGGAGAGTTCTATCCATTGAACTACGGTGGCCACCGATGTTTATTTTACGTGGCTACTTACTCAGCATCCGCATGGCTTCTTCCAAGCCTTTGAGGGTGAGCGGGTACATGCGGTTGCTCAGGATTTGTTGAATCATGCTGATGCTTTGGCGGTATTCCCACACGCCTTGCGGCTCTGGGTTGATCCATGCGTATTTGGGAAAAGCGTGCAGCAAGCGCTGTAGCCATTCAGCGCCGGCTTCTTCGTTGTTGTATTCCA
>CAJBHE010000193.1 GCA_903952885.1 uncultured Burkholderiales bacterium | reverse complement strand
ATGGCAACCCCATCAAGTCATGCGTAACTTCTGTTTCTTCCGTCGCAGGACGAAGTATCACCACCCTCTCGGGCATGAAAGAAGGCGATAGGCCCAGCCGCCTCCAGCAAGCGTTCATCGATGAGCAAGCCGCTCAGTGTGGCTACTGCACGTCCGGCATGGTCATTCAGGCACAAGCGTTACTCGACCGCAACCCCCGCCCGACTGACGCTGAGGTGCGCTCAGCGCTTGACGGCAACTTATGCCGATGTGGCGCACACAACCGCATTGTTCGTGCCGTCCTGCGCGCGGCGAAGGAGGCATGATTATGCAAAAACATCTGTCCGCCAGCCGCCGAAGTTTTTTGAAAACCACTGGTTATCTCTCACTGGCATTTGCCATTCCGCTCGACAGCGCTTTATCACAAGCAGATGCCAAGTCGCGCCTTCCCGGCGATCTGAACAACAACCGCAAACTCAGCGCTTGGCTTCGCGTCAATGCCAATCAAACCGTCACGCTATTGGTAGGCAAAGTAGAGTTAGGCCAAGGTATCTTGACCGCGGTCTCTCAAATTTGTGCCGATGAATTAAGCATCGATTTAAAGCGCGTTCAAGTGATCTCTGGTGACACCGCTTTGGTACCCAATGAGGGCGTGACAGCAGGTTCTTTTTCTATGCCTTATTGCGCCACGGCAGTGCAATATGCGTCAGCAGAAGTGCGAGCCATTTTGCTTGAGCTAGCTGCTCAAAAATTGGGGCAACCTGTCAACAGCTTGAGCGTTGAAGACGGAAAGATCATTGGTAAAAACGGCAGCAGCACGCACTATTGGGACTTGATACTCGGTGAATCCTTGGAGCGAGAAGCCACGGGCTCTGTCAAACCCAAACCAGCTGACCAACACCGCTACATCGGCTATTCAATGCAGCGAATTGATTTGACGCCAAAAATCCTAGGCGAAGCCAAGTTTTTGCAAGAACATCGCCCCGCAGGCATGCTGTTTGGACACCTTGTCCGCCCGCCTACGTATGCATCCAAATTGTTGTCGGTCAACCTCACCGCTGCGCAAAAAATGCCTGGTGTCATCAAGGTGGTGCGCAATGGCAGCTTCTTAGGAGTCATTGCACACCGTGAAGAACAAGCCCTTGCTGCCGCCAACGCCTTGAACACCTCCGCCAAATGGCAAGTCGAGAAAAAGCTGCCCACGCATGAAGGTATTTTTGACTGGCTGCGTCAAACCAAACCGAGCCGCATCATCGAAACCAAAATGCAACCACGTGTGGGTGGCGATGCGCCTGCCAAAACGATCGAAGCCACTTACTACCGCCCGTACCACATGCATGCCTCCATCGGCACGTCGGCAGCCATTGCCACGATGGGTGCGGATGGCGTGATGTTGATTCAAACCCACAGCCAATCGGTGTTTGAAACAAGCATTGCCATTGCCAAAATGCTAGGTCTTGAACCCAGCAAAGTGCGGTGTCAACACATGCAAGGGGCAGGTTGCTATGGCCACAACATGGCCGATGACGCTGCGGCCGATGCCGCGCTGCTCGCGGTTACGGTCCCCGGCAAGCCTGTTCGTTTGCAGTACACACGTGAGCAAGAACACAAATGGGAGCCCTATGGCGCAGCCATGGTGATTCAAACCAAAGCAGGCGTGGATGCCAATGGTCATGTGCTGGACTGGGACATGCAAATTTGGTCGACCCCGCATGGCACCCGTCCGGGGGGCGAACCAGGGAACTTGCTCTCTGCTCGCTATTTAGAAAAACCGTTTGCCCAACCCGTGCCAACCAATGGCGGCCCGCCCAATTTTGCTGCGGATCGTAACGGCATCGCTTTGTACGACTTTGCAGGGCACAAGGTACTCACGCATTTCATTACTGACATGCCCGTGCGTGTGTCGTCCACGCGCGGTTTGGGTGCCTATGCCAACGTGTTTGCGATTGAATCCTTCATGGATGAGTTGGCCTTGGCTGCGAACATGGATCCACTCGCCTACCGCCTGCGTTTCCTGAAAGATGAACGCGCCCGCGACACCTTGCAAAAAGCAGCCGAAAAATTTGGTTGGGACAGTTGGAAAAAAACACCCAACCGCGGTCGCGGTATTGGTTTTGCACGCTACAAGAACATTGCCGGTTACTGTGCCGTGGCCTTGGAAGTCGAAGTCAACCCACGCAACGGACGCATTCGGGTGCTACGCGCTGTCGCCTCTGCAGATACGGGCCACATCGTCAATCCGGATGGCGTGAGCAATCAGATTGAAGGGGGGTTGATTCAGTCCTTGAGCTGGTCATTGAAAGAAGAAGTGAAATTTGACGATACGCAAATTTTGTCAACCGACTGGAACAGCTATCCCATCCTCACCTTCTCAGAAATTCCACCTGTGGATGTGGTGTTGATCAATCGTCCTGGTGCGCCCTTCTTAGGCACTGGTGAAGCTTCCCAAGGCCCTACCAGCGCTGCACTGGCCAATGCTGTGTTTGAAGCAACAGGTGT
>CAJBHE010000192.1 GCA_903952885.1 uncultured Burkholderiales bacterium | reverse complement strand
TGGGGCAGCACCATACCACTAGCTTTGTTGCAGTTTCTGTCGCAATTTGGTTTTCAACACTTTGCCGTAGTTGTTCTTGGGTAAGTGGTCGACCAGCTCGTAGCGTTTTGGGCGTTTGAAGCGGGCGATTTCTTTCAAGCAAAACGCGTCGAGTGCTTCGGTGGTCAGCGTGACGCCCTTGTGTGGCACCACAAAGGCCACAATGATTTCTCCCCATTCTGCATCGGGCGAGCCCACCACGGCCACTTCGCTCACGCCAGGGGCTTGCAACAACACTTCTTCCACTTCTCGCGGGTAGACGTTCGAGCCGCCACTGATGATGAGGTCTTTGCTGCGGTCTTTGAGGGTGAGAAAACCATGGGTGTCCAAGCAACCCATGTCGCCGGTGAATAACCAGCCATCGCGAATGGCGGCTTGAGTGGCTTCGGGGTTTCGCCAGTAACCCGCCATGACGCTGTCACCTTTGATCAGTACTTCGCCCACTTCGCCTAACGGCAGTTCTTGTCCGTGTTCGTCTGTGATGCGAATTTGCACGGGCGTTTGCGCCACGCCGATAGACGCCAAGCGATGCGCGTGTTCGGGGTGCGTGGTGTCGCTCAAATGAAAACGCGACAGCGCTGTACCCACCATGGGGCTCTCGCCTTGGCCATAAATTTGTACAAAGCACGGGCCCATGATGCGCAGGGCACGTTGGATGTCAGCTGCATACATGGGTGCGCCGCCGTAGACGATGGTTTTGAAGCTGCGGGCGCAGTCTGTTGGGCTGAACGCTGCATGTTCTGCATGCTCGACCAAACGCTTCACGATGGTAGGCGCAGCAAACAGCGAAAGGGGTCCAAGCGATGCACCCAGCTCAAACAATTCCGCCGCATCAAACCCGCCAGAAGCGGGCACCACATGACGCGCACCCGCCATCAGATGCGGAATGGCATACAAGCCCGCACCGTGCGACATGGGCGCGGCGTAAGCGATGGCGTCTTGGTCTGTGATGGCATCCACATCGGTGAAGTAGGCGAGGCCCATGGTCATCAAATTGCGGTGGGTGATCATCACGCCTTTGGGCCTGCCGGTAGTACCACTGGTGTAGAACAACCAAGCCAGGTCATCTGACTGACGCTCAACCATCTTGTCCAAAGCGGCTTGATGGAGGGGTAAGTGCCCAGACCAAAAAGTATCCGCCTCTGCACTGTCCACATCGATGACGCGCTGCAATCCTTGCAACTGTTCTTGCGTGTCAGTGGTGAGATCTGCCGTCACAAAGGCCCAGCTGGCTTGCGCGTTGTCAACAATCCATTGCGCCTCGCGCACATGCAGCTTGGCGTTGATGGGGACCACCGCCAAGCCCGCCCACCAAGCCCCAAACATGACTTCAAGGTAGCGTGGGTGGTTGTGCATGAACAGCGCCACACGCTCGCCCGGTTTGAGCCCTGCAGCTTCAAACTGTTGGGCCAGGTGCGCGCAACGTTCAGCCCATTGCCCATAGGTGGCGACTGACTGAGTGCCATGAAAGATAGCCGCACGGTTTGGAAACTGACGCGCCATGCGCTGGAGCAAATGAGCCAAGTTCAACGAAAACTCTCCACAAAGAAGCGAACGCGTGAACGATACAACGTTTAACTGTGGGAGGATCCAGCCCTTATGAAATTCAGCAAATCCATGGGTGAACACCCCTCAGAGGGCGAGCGGCTGTCTAAACGCATCATGCAGCTGCGCGATTGTTCCCGCCGCGAAGCCGAGCAATACATCGAGGCTGGCTTTGTTCGCGTGGACGGTGTGGTGGTGCAAGAACCTCAGTTTCGGGTAGCTACCCAAACTGTGACGGTGGATGCACATGCCAGTTTGCTCAACCTGGTCTCGGTCACACTCATTTTGAACAAGCCCGTGGGTTGGACAGATGGCCTAGAGCCTTTGCCCGCTGATCGACCGACCTCAGCAGGCAAGTCAGCCCAATTGCGTCGAGCACCCACCGGACCAAACAACGTGCGCAGCTTACTGACCATGGCGCAGCACAGCCAGCACGACCGCAGCGGTGTGCGCTTGATGAAGAGCCATTTGGCCAAGCTGGATGCCGGCGTGCCTTTGGAGAACGAAGCCAGTGGCTTGGTGGCCTTCACGCAAGACTTTCGCGTGCGGCGTAAGCTGATGGAAGACATGCCTTTCATGGAGCAAGAGCTGATGGTCGATGTGCGCGGCGAGGTGTTGCCCGAGGCTTTGATCCCCATTGAGCGGGCCATGCGCGATGAGCGTTTGCGTTTGCCAGATTTCAAAATCAGCGTGGGCAGTTCTAACTCCGAGCGCAGCCAATTGCGTTTGGCAGTGAAGGGCTCGCACCTTGGCTTAGCGCCCTATGTTTGCGATTTGGCTGGCTTGCAGATCATGGCAATGCGCCGTATTCGATTAGGACGCGTGAGCTTAGGTGATTTGGATGAGGGAACTTGGCGTTATTTGAATGAAGGCGAAAGGTTTTGAGATAATCATTTTTATCAAATCCTTCAAGCCACAAAGTGAAACCTGTGATGAAAAGCTTATTTATTGTCTTAACTTGTGCATCTTTGCAGGCGTGTACGGTTCTCTCTGTGGCCGACGCAGCAGCCTCAACGGTGGTGTACGGTGTTAAAACCACGGTGAATGTGCTGGATGCCGTGACGCCTGACATCATCAACAAGAAAAAATAAAAGCCCATCAACAGATGGGCTTGTTTAGTTTTTGTCAGTCTCGTGTTTTGCTTCTACGCGCCTAGCGCCTGTGAATCGTCGATCCCAATAGGCTTGGCGCATGTCATCAACGCGCACTTGCTGGCCTGGTTTGGGTGAGTGGATGAACTTGTTGTCCCCCAAATAAATGCCAACATGGCTGAAGGTTTGGCGCATGGTGTTGAAGAACACCAAGTCACCGGGTTTTAAATCTTGCTTGTCGATTTTTTCAGTGGCGGCGGCTTGCTCGCTGGCGCGGCGTGGCAACACCTTGCCCACAGTTTGCTCAAACATGGAGCGTACGAAACCACTGCAATCAAACCCTGTGTTGGCATTGGTGCCGCCTCGGCGGTAGGGAACGCCCAAGAACGTCATGGCGTTGACCACCAAGTCAGAAGCGGTGTCGCCCACTGTCTCTCGCATCTGGTCCATTTGCGCAACGATGCCACGTTCGGCCAAATAGCGTTCGATGTCATCTGCTGCATTGTTCGTTGGTGCAGCGTGTGCGTTGGCGACGAAGCAAAGAATGAAGAGGGTACGTTTCAACATGAGCCGTTATTCTAACGTGTTTACCTGCGAAAACTTATCATATTCAGCGCCTAAGTGGTTGATTTAATTAGGGTTAAACCTAGAGCGAGTAATCTTGGTTGGTGCAATTTTAGGTATCGTCGATACTTGCTTTTTTATTCTGATTCATTTGTATCACTTATGTTGCTCGACGACCAAGAATCCCAACTCGTGCTGGTGGATTACCAAGCCCGCTTGATGCCCGCTATTTTTGAAGCCGATTGGGTGTTGGCCAACGCCATGCGTTTGGCCCAAGCGGCGCATTGGATGGAAGTGCCGACCTACGGCACAGAGCAAAGCCCAGAGAAGTTGGGTCAGAACCCAGATCCAATGCGGGCCTTATGCCGTCGCACGCTCTCCAAAATGAGCTTCAGCGCTTGCCCCGATGGTTTGAGCGAGGTGTTGCGTCCCGCTGCACGCGCTCCTTCTGGCAACGCCCGCAGCTTGCCCAAGCATTTGCAAAAAGCCGTACCGCAAGAGCCGATGCGCCAAAGTATCGTGATTGCAGGTTGTGAAGCGCACATTTGTATGTTGCAAACCGCTTTGGATTTGTTGGAAGAAGAGTATTCGGTGTGGGTGGTGACCGATGCCTGCGGTTCGCGCACTGAGCGCAACCGCGATGCTGCATTTGACCGCTTGGCCGGCGCGGGTGCCGAACTCGTGACGACAGAGATGGTTTTGTTTGAGTGGTTGCGCACGGCAGAGGCCGATCCGTTCAAAGAAATCCAAGCCTTGATCAAGTAAAGGGTTTTCACCCAGACGAAAAGTCAGCTTGTTGCAAGTCCGCCCTTCTCATAATTATGAATTCAGTACAGATTCGTTTTTAGGAGTGACAGATGGTTGCGTTTGTAGATTTTCACCGCCGTTCCATTGAGGACCGTGACGCTTTTTGGTCTGAGCAGGCCAAACTGATCGATTGGGCAACTCCGCCCCAACAAATCTGCGATTACAGCAACCCGCCCTTTGCCAAATGGTTTGTTGGTGGCGAAACCAACCTGTGCCACAACGCCTTAGACCGTCACCTCAAAGACCGCGCCGACCAGCCCGCGCTGATATTTGTGTCAACAGAAACTAATCAAGAAAAAACCTACACCTACCGTGATCTGCACGCCGAAGTGCAGCGCATGGCGGCGATCTTGCAAGACCTGGGCGTGATCAAAGGCGACCGGGTCTTGATTTACATGCCCATGATCGCTGAGGCAGCGTTCGCCATGTTGGCCTGCGTGCGCTTAGGGGCCATTCACTCGGTGGTCTTTGGCGGCTTTGCTTCGCATTCATTGGCCACTCGCATTGAAGACGCATCGCCAAAAGTCATCATCAGCGCCGACGCGGGCTCACGCGGCGGCAAGGTGGTGGCTTACAAGCCGTTGTTGGACGAAGCCATCCAGTTGTCGGCTCACAAGCCCACACGCGTCATCATGGTCGATCGCCAACTGGCTGCGCTCACCCCTGTGGCGGGCCGCGATGTGGACTACGCTGCCGAGCGAGCCAAACACATGGACACCGTGGTCTCCTGTGAATGGGTTGAGTCCACCCACCCCAGCTACACCTTGTACACCTCGGGCACTACCGGCAAGCCCAAGGGTGTTCAACGCGACACGGGGGGCTACACCGTGGCCTTGGCGGCGAGCATGCCCAATATTTTTGAAGGCAAGCCAGGCGGCACATTTTTCTGCACGAGCGACATTGGCTGGGTGGTAGGCCACAGCTACATCATCTATGGCCCCTTGATTGGAGGAATGGCCACGGTTTTATACGAAGGCCTGCCGATTCGCCCAGATGGCGGCATCTGGTGGAGCTTGGTCGAGAAATACAAAATCAACGTCATGTTTAGCGCGCCCACGGCCATCCGTGTGCTGAAAAAGCAAGACCCGGCGTTGTTGTCCAAGTACGACCTGTCCAGTTTGCAAGCGCTGTTTTTAGCGGGCGAGCCACTCGACGAGCCCACCGCCAAGTGGATTTCTGAAGGACTGAATGGCAAAGCCATCATCGACAACTATTGGCAGACCGAGACGGGTTGGCCGATTTTGAGCATTTGCAATGGCGTGGAAAAAGCACCCAGCAAGTTCGGCTCACCCGGCAAAGCCATCTATGGCTATAACGTTAAACTGGTCGACGACTTAACGGGCGAAGAGCTGACAGGCGCTAACCAAAAGGGTGTGTTGACCATCGAAGGCCCGCTGCCCCCAGGCAACTTGCAAACCATCTGGGGCGACGACAAGCGTTTTGTCAGCACCTACTGGAATACCGTGCCCAACAAGCAGGTCTACAACACCTTCGACTGGGCGCTGCGAGACGAAGATGGATACTTTTTCATTTTGGGTCGCACCGATGATGTGATCAACGTGGCCGGTCACCGTTTGGGCACCCGGGAAATCGAAGAGAGCATCTCTAGTCACCCCAACATCGCTGAAGTGGCGGTGGTGGGGGTGGCCGACCCGCTCAAAGGTCAGGTGGCCATGGCCTTTGCCATTGCCAAGGACACCTCGGGTTTGACAGATGATGCCGCTCGCAAAGCCTTGGAGGCTGAAGTCATGGCAGTGGTTGACAACCAGCTGGGCGCTGTGGCCCGTCCGTCTCGCGTGATTTTCGTCACTGCTTTGCCCAAGACACGCAGCGGCAAATTACTGCGCCGTGCCATTCAAGCCGTGTGTGAGAAGCGTGATCCCGGCGACTTGACCACCATCGATGACCCAACTGCACTGTCACAAATCAAAGATCAAATCACTTCGTGAGACCACGCAATGCTGGGTTTCGGTGGCACAATCTTGGGTGTTGCTTAGGTCAATCCTGACCAAAGTCGCATTCGCTAACCGGTGCAGCCGTGTCGCGGAGGTTTTTTTCTAACCAACTTATGTTTCCTGCAGGGAAACGGAGGTCAGCGCATATGAGTGAGACAACCGTCTATCAAGCCTATTCAGGCAATACCTATTTGTTCGGTGGCAATGCTCCTTACGTCGAAGAGATGTACGAGAACTACCTTGCCAATCCTGGCAGTGTTCCCGACTCTTGGCGCGAGTACTTTGACGCGCTCTCGCATGTCCCCGCAGTGGATGGCTCCAACGCCAAAGACGTGCCACACTTGCCCGTCATCAACGCCTTTGCAGAGCGCGCCAAACAAGGTGGCACCAAAGTTGTCATGGCCAGTGCTGATGTTGAAATGGGTCGCAAGCGCACTGCTGTCCAGCAACTCATTGCAGCCTACCGTAATGTAGGCCAACGCTGGGCTGACCTTGACCCACTCAAGCGCACTGAACGCCCAAATATCCCTGACCTCGATCCGGCTTTCTACGGCTTCACAGATGCTGATCAAGAGACCGTGTTCGACACCAGCAACACGTTTTTTGGCAAAAACCGCATGAGCTTACGCGAGTTGCTGAATGCGCTGCGCGAAACCTACTGTGGCACTCTCGGCACCGAGTTCATGTACACCTCCGAAATGGGTGAGAAGCGTTGGTGGCAAGAGAAATTGGAAAGCATTCGCAGCAAACCCAATTTCAATTCCGAAAAGAAGAAGCACATTCTTGAGCGCCTCACAGCGGCTGAAGGTTTAGAGCGCTACCTCCACACAAAATATGTCGGGCAAAAACGCTTCTCACTGGAAGGTGGTGAAAGCTTCATTGCGGCAATGGATGAATTGATCCAACTGGCGGGCCTCAAGGGCGTGCAAGAAGTTGTGATCGGCATGGCTCATCGTGGGCGCTTGAACGTGTTGGTCAACACCATGCGCAAGTTACCAGCTGACTTGTTCGCTGAGTTTGATCACACAGCCCCTGAAGAATTGCCATCGGGTGACGTCAAGTACCACCAAGGCTTTAGCTCCGACGTGTCGACCCTCGGTGGCCCCGTTCACTTGTCGCTGGCGTTCAACCCCTCGCACTTGGAAATTGTGAATCCCGTGGTGGAAGGCTCTGTGCGCGCCCGCATGGATCGCCGCGCTGATCCTACGGGTAACCAAGTGTTGCCCGTTTTGGTGCATGGTGACGCTGCTTTCGGCGGCCAAGGCGTGAACCAAGAAACGCTGGCATTGGCCCAAACCCGTGGTTACACCACAGGCGGCACAGTGCACATCATCGTGAACAACCAAATCGGTTTCACCACCTCAGACCCTCGCGACATGCGCTCGAGCGTGTTTTGTACCGACATCGTCAAGATGGTTGAGGCACCTGTGTTGCACGTCAATGGCGACGATCCAGAAGCCGTGGTGTTGGCCACCCAGTTGGCGCTCGAGTACCGCATGACCTTCCGTAAGGACGTTGTGATTGACATTGTGTGTTTCCGTAAACTCGGCCACAACGAGCAAGACACACCTGCGCTGACCCAGCCGCTGATGTACAAAAAAATCGCCGCCCACCCTGGCACGCGTAAGCTCTTCGCCGACAAGTTAGCCACACAAGGCTTGGGCGAAACGATGGGCGACGACATGGTCAAGGCTTACCGGGCTGCGTTGGATGCCGGCAAGCACACGGACGATCCTGTGTTGACCAACTTCAAAACCAAGTTCACTGTCGATTGGGCACCTTTCTTAGGAAAGAAGTGGACCGACGCTGGCGACACTGCCATTCCCATGTCTGAGTGGAAGCGCTTGTCTGAAAAAATCACTACCATTCCCACATCGGTCACGCCTCACCAGTTGGTGAAAAAGGTGTACGACGACCGCGCAGCCATGGGCCGTGGCGAAGTCAACGTCGACTGGGGAATGGGTGAGCACATGGCATTTGCCTCTTTGGTAGCCAGTGGCTACCCTGTGCGTTTGTCGGGTGAAGACTCTGGACGTGGCACTTTTACACACCGCCACGCGGTGATTCACGACCAAAAGCGTGAAAAGTGGGACATTGGCTCCTACGTCGCGCTGCAACACGTGACCGAAAACCAAGCCCCATTCACAGTGATTGATTCGATCCTGTCCGAAGAGGCCGTGTTGGCTTTTGAGTACGGCTATGCCTCTAATGATCCCCACACCTTGGTGATCTGGGAAGCGCAGTTCGGCGACTTTGCCAACGGCGCACAAGTGGTGATTGACCAGTTCATTGCCTCTGGCGAAGTGAAGTGGGGCCGTGTCAACGGCTTGACGTTGATGCTGCCACACGGCTATGAAGGCCAAGGCCCAGAGCACAGCTCTGCACGCCTCGAGCGCTTCATGCAATTGGCCGCTGACACCAACATGCAGATCGTGCAGCCCACCACGGCCAGCCAGATCTTCCACGTGTTGCGCCGTCAAATGGTGCGCGACTTGCGCAAGCCTTTGATCATCTTCACACCGAAGTCGTTGCTGCGTAACAAAGACGCGACATCACCCGTGTCTGAATTTACCAAGGGTTCGTTCCAAACCATCATTCCTGAAAACAAAGCGCTCAAGGCCGATAAGGTCAAACGCGTGTTGGTTTGTTCAGGCAAGGTTTACTACGACTTGGTCAAGAAGCGTGAAGAGTTGGGTTCGGATGAAGTGGCAATCTTGCGCGCTGAACAGCTCTACCCATTCCCACACAAAGCTTTCGCGGCTGAACTCAAGAAGTACCCCAACGCCACTGAATTGGTGTGGACGCAAGACGAGCCACAAAACCAAGGTGCTTGGTTCTTCGTGCAGCACTACATCCATGAAAACATGACCGCAGGTCAAAAGCTCGGGTACTCAGGCCGTGCTGCCTCTGCGTCGCCAGCTGTGGGTTACTCACATCTACACCAAGAGCAGCAAAAAGCGCTGGTCGAAGGCGCATTCGGCAAGCTCAAAGGCTTTGTGCTGAACAAATAAATCGTTGCATAGACAACCCGCAATATTGAAAGAATTCACATGGCAATCATCGAAGTAAAAGTTCCACAGCTGTCCGAATCCGTGGCTGAAGCCACCATGCTGCAATGGAAGAAAAAAGTTGGCGAGTCTGTCGTCGCTGATGAAATTTTGATCGACATTGAGACTGACAAAGTCGTGCTTGAAGTGCCCGCACCTGCTGCTGGCGTGTTGTGCGAAATCTTGGTCGCCGATGGCGGTACTGTGGCTGCTGAACAGCTCATCGCTCGCATCGACACCGACGGCAAAGTGGGCGCTGCTGCTCCCGCTGCAGCGGCTGCCGTCGCGTCACTCGGAGCTGCTCCGGCTGCTGCAGCGGCTTCTACCAGCAAAGCCGGCTTTGCGATGCCCGCTGCTGCCAAGTTGATGGCTGATAACCAGTTGGTCGCTGGTTCCGTGTCTGGAACAGGCAAAGACGGCCGCATCACCAAAGGTGATGTGCTCGCCACCGTGCAAGGTGGCATTTCAGGTTCTGCAATTGCCGCTGGCGTCCAATCTACTGCCGCAGTGATTCCAACAGGCGCACCAACCAAAACTCTGCCACAAGTAACAGCGCCCTCGGTGAACTTGGGCGAACGTCCAGAGCAACGCGTGCCCATGACGCGTCTACGCGCGCGCGTGGCCGAGCGTTTGTTGCAATCGCAATCGACCAACGCCATCCTCACCACATTCAACGAAATCAACATGGCTCCGGTTATGGAGATGCGCAAGCGCATGCAAGAGCGTTTCGAAAAAGAGCATGGTTGCAAGTTGGGCTTCATGAGCTTCTTCGTCAAAGCGGCTGTGCACGCCTTGAAGAAATTCCCCGTGTTGAACGCTTCGGTGGACGGCAATGACATCGTCTATCACGGATACTTCGACATCGGTATCGCTGTGGGCTCGCCACGCGGTTTGGTGGTGCCCATTTTGCGCAATGCTGACCAGATGAGCTTTGCAGATATCGAGAAAAAAATCGCCGAATACGGCGTCAAAGCCCGTGACGGCAAGCTGGGCATCGAAGAAATGACCGGCGGTACGTTCTCGATCTCCAACGGCGGTACTTTTGGCTCCATGATGTCGACGCCGATCATCAACCCACCACAGTCAGCCATTTTGGGTGTGCACGCGACCAAAGACCGCGCCATGGTGGAAAACGGTCAGGTGGTGGTTCGCCCGATGAACTACTTCGCGATGTCTTACGACCACCGCATCATTGACGGCCGTGAAGCTGTCTTGGGCTTGGTGGCGATGAAAGAAGCGCTGGAAGATCCAGCTCGCTTGCTGTTCGATATCTGATTGAAAGATTCTCATGTCTAAACAATTCGACGTCGTCGTCATTGGTGGTGGTCCTGGTGGCTACATCGCAGCCATTCGTGCTGCCCAACTCGGTTTCCAAGTCGCCTGTATCGACGAGTGGAAAAATGCAGCCGGTGGCCCAGCCCCTGGAGGTACATGCACCAACGTGGGTTGCATTCCCTCTAAGGCTTTGCTGCAGTCCAGCGAGCACTTTGACCACGCCAACCACCACTTCGCAGAGCATGGCATCAGCGCCAAAGATGTGAAGATGGACGTTACCAAGATGCTGGCCCGCAAGGACAACGTTGTCAAACAAAACAACGACGGCATTCTTTATTTGTTGAAGAAAAACAAGGTCACCTTTTTCCACGGTCGTGGTTCGTTCGTCAAAACCACCGAAGCGGGTTACGACATCAACGTGGTAGGCAAGGAAGAGGAAGTTATCACCGGCAAGCACATCATCATCGCCACAGGCTCCAACGCCCGCGCGTTGCCAGGCACACCGTTTGACGAAGTCAATGTCTTGTCCAATGACGGCGCGCTGCGCTTGGGCGCTGTGCCTAAGAAGCTGACCTTGATCGGTTCAGGCGTGATCGGTTTGGAGATGGGTTCTGTCTGGCGTCGTCTCGGTGCTGACGTGACCATTCTCGAAGGCCTGCCAACATTCCTCGGTGCTGTGGACGAGCAAATCGCCAAAGAAGCGAAGAAAGCATTCGACAAACAAGGCTTGAAGATCGAACTCGGCGTGAAGGTTGGCGAGATCGTCAATGGCAAGAAGGGCGTTACTGTCAACTACACCAACGCCAAAGGGGAAGCGGTGGTGTTGGATGCTGACAAACTGATTATCTCCATTGGTCGCGTGGCCAACACCATTGGTTTGAACCCCGAAGCCATTGGCCTGCAGCTCGACGAGCGCGGCGCCATTGTGGTCGATGGTGATTGCAAAACCAACGTCCCTGGCGTGTGGGCGGTGGGCGACGTGGTGCGTGGCCCCATGCTCGCGCACAAAGCCGAAGAAGAGGGCGTGGCGGTGGCGGAGCGCATTGCGGGTCAACACGGCCACGTCAACTTCAATACCATCCCTTGGGTCATCTACACCAGCCCCGAAATCGCTTGGGTGGGCCGCACCGAGCAGCAACTGAAAGCCGACGGCGTGGCTTACAAAGCCGGTACATTCCCGTTCCTCGCGAACGGGCGTGCACGCGCTTTGGGCGACACGACAGGCATGGTGAAGTTCTTGGCCGACGCCACGACCGATGAAATCTTGGGCGTTCATATGGTGGGTCCACAGGTGTCTGAGTTGATCGCTGAAGCCGTGGTGGCGATGGAGTTCAAGGCGTCTGCCGAAGACATCGCACGCATTTGCCACGCGCATCCGTCGTTGTCTGAAGCTACCAAAGAAGCGGCTTTGGCGGTGGACAAGCGCACCTTGAACTTCTGAAAAAGTTTCACCGCTTTGCGTGTCAAAGCCTGCTGGCGACAGCGGGCTTTTTTCATGGGCAAGGCACAATAGAGTCTTATGTCAGCCCAACAACCCGTTCACCAAAACTACTTCAAAGAACTCGAGATTCGAGGCTTCCAAAGCGACCCTGCGCAGCTACGCGCCATTGATGCCCTTGAGCGTTGTGCCATGGAATGGGCCGCTTACAAAGAGAAACGTTCAAACTCGTTGAAAAAACTGGTCAACCGTCCGGCCATACCGCGAGGTGTTTACATGTTTGGCGGTGTGGGGCGTGGCAAAAGCTTTTTGATGGATTGCTTTTTTGAGGCTGTGCCGATCCAACGCAAAACCCGCTTGCATTTCCATGAGTTCATGCGTGAAGTACACCGCGAATTGCGTGAGCTGCAAGGCACAGTCAATCCATTGGATGTATTAGGCAAGCAAATGTCCAAGCGCTACAAACTGATTTGCTTTGACGAATTTCACGTGGCCGACATCACTGACGCCATGATTCTTCATCGCCTACTTGATGCCTTGTTTGAAAATGGTGTGGGCTTTGTGACCACGTCAAACTTTAAGCCCGACGACTTGTACCCGGGCGGCATGCACCGCGACCGCATCATGCCGGCCATTGATTTGCTCAACAAAGAGTTGGAAATCATCAACGTCGATAATGGCACGGACTATCGCCGTCGCACTCTGGAGCAAGTAGAGCTGTATCTCCGACCCTTGGGTGAAAAAGCAGATGCAGCGATGACCGATGCTTTTAACCGTTTGGCCGAGTGCCAAGACGAAGACCCTGTGCTGCACATCGAAGCACGTGAAATCAAAGCCCGCCGCCGTGCCGGTGGGGTGGTGTGGTTTGACTTCAAAGACTTGTGTGGCGGGCCGCGTTCTCAAAACGATTACTTAGAAATTGCCAGCCAGTTTCATACGGTGCTGCTCAGCGATGTGCCGTTCATGCCCGTGAACAAGGCGGCTGAAGCGCGGCGTTTCACTTGGTTGATTGACGTGTTGTATGACCGCCGCGTGAAGTTGATGTTGTCAGCTGCTGTGCCGCCTGAAGAGTTGTACACCGAAGGGCCGATGGCGCACGAGTTCCCCCGCACGGTGTCGCGCTTGAATGAGATGCAATCGGCGGAATTTTTAGCACTTGAACGCCGCACCGTGGATACGGGATTGACATGAACAAGACTTTAATTTTCCCTTTGATGCTTTTATGTGCCACGGCATGGTCTGAGGAGCCTGCGTCACCCCCTGCAGCGACCGCATCTGTCGATGTTGCAGCTCATGCAGCACATGAGTTCCCCTCTGTGGCCGAGCGCAATGACGAACGTCTGCGATTGAGTGGTGAGCGCCAAGCCTTGGAAGACCAATACAAACAAGACATGCAACAGTGCTATCAAAAGTTTGATGTCGCAAGCTGTCGTTTGAAAGCGCGAGAGAAGCGCATTAAAGCCAATGCCTCTCTTCGCAAAGAAGAGTTGCACTTCAATGCTCAGGAGCGACACATTCATGCGATTGAAACACGTCGCAATTTGGCAGAGCGCAAGAGCGAAGCTGAGCAAAAGAAAGCCGAAGCTGACCGCGCGGCAACCATTGCGGCGGCGAAAGAGCGTGCGGATGCCAATGCTCAAAAGCAAATTAACCACACGCTACAAGGTACCAAGCGAGGTGAGTACGAGCAAAAGCAACGCGAGGCCGCGCTGCACCGCGAAGATGTCGTAAAGCAGTTACGCGAACGCAAAGGTGAGCCTGCAGCTCCATTGCCTGTGCCAAGCAAATGAGCCACCCTTTGCGTGACTTGGTGCAAGAGGCCTTTGCACCTTTAGGTGTGCTGGCTCGTGCCACCGATCATTTCAGACCGCGTCAAGGCCAAACTGACATGGCACTCGCGGTCGCCGATGTGGTGGCGCACGGCGGCAGTTTGGTGGTCGAGGCGGGCACAGGTGTGGGCAAGACCTTTGCCTATTTGGTACCTGCGTTGCTGAGTGGTGAACGCGTGTTGCTGTCGACTGCCACCAAGGCCTTGCAAGACCAGCTGTATGCTCGCGATTTGCCCCGTTTGGTGCAGGCGCTCAACTTGCCCGTGCGTTTGGCGTTACTCAAAGGCCGCTCTAGCTATTTATGCACGCACCGTATGGAAATGGCACGGCGTGACACACAGATACCCGACCGACACACTGTGCATTTGTTGTCGCGTGTTGAGACGTGGTCGCTCAGCACCCGCACCGGCGACTTGGCAGAGCTTCCAGGTTTGGATGAGCGCTCGCCTTTGATTCCGCTCATCACGTCTAACCGAGAGAACTGTTTGGGCTCGCAATGCCCCAAGTTCAAAACCTGTCACATCAACGCCGCGCGTCGCGAAGCGCTGGGGGCTGATGTGGTGGTCATCAATCACCATTTGTTTTTTGCCGATATGGCCGTGCGCGAAACCGGCATGGCCGAGTTGCTGCCCAGTGTGCGCGTGGTGATTTTTGACGAAGCGCATCAGCTCAACGAAGTGGGTGTGAATTTCTTGGGTCATCAACTTGGCACTGCGCAGCTGCTAGATGTGACACGCGACATGCTGGCCACGGGTTTGCAACTGGCGCGCGGCTTGGCCGATTGGCAGGGTGTGTGTTCGGGTTTAGAACGCGCAGCACGCGAATTGCGGTTGATGGGCGGCAAGCGCCACAGTGCGGTGAAGTTGCGTTGGACAGAAGAGGCACCCGAGGGGATTCACCAAGGAGCGTGGGAGCAATCCTTGCAAGACGTGGGTGCTGCGTGTGTGCAGGCTTTGCAAGCACTAGACACTGTGAGTGAAATTGCGCCCGACTTCATGCGTTTGCACGATCGTGTGACCGAAATGGCCAAACGCGTCGATGCTTTCTTAAACCCTTGTCAGTCCGATGCAGTGCGTTGGGTGGACATCAGCGCCTCGCAAATGCGTTTGATGGAAGCGCCGTTAGACATTGCCGAAACCGTGCGTGAACGTTTGATCAAGGAACCCTCCAAGGTTACCCATCACGACACTGACCAAGAACCACCGCCTTGGCACGATGAGCCTTCGTTTGACCAGGCCGCTGCAGCGCTCGACGAAGCAGGTGAGGATGTTTTGGATGCCCAAGGTAACGACACAGGTGCATCACCCTTCGACGACGCATTCCCCATGCGTCCCGATCAAGATGCGCGTCCACGCGCTTGGGTATTCACGTCCGCTACTTTGGGCGACGACCCGCACTTGCGCTGGTTCACCGAGCCTTGCGGTTTAGAGTCCGCCAAAGTGTTGCGTGTGAGCAGCCCGTTTGATTACCCCGCGCAAGCCTCCTTGTATGTACCGCGCGAGATCGTGCGTCCCAACGATCCTGCCCATAGTGCGCAAGTAGCAGCACTTGCCAGCGATGCCGTGCGTCGTTTGGGTGGCCGAACCTTGGTGCTGACCACCACGTTGCGTGCTTTACGTGCCATTGGCGATGGGATGAAGCAGCAGCTTGAAGGCTCGGGCATCGAAGTCTTAGTACAAGGTGAGTGGCCCAAGCGCCATTTGATGGAACGTTTCCGCGAGGGTGCCAAGGCGGGTGAGGGAGGCTGTGTGCTGGTGGCGTCAGCCACGTTTTGGGAAGGCTTCGATGTGCCGGGAGATGCACTGCAATTGGTCATTATCGACAAACTGCCGTTCCCGCCGCCGAACGATCCGCTGGTTGAAGCTCGCAGTAAACGCTTAGAAGCGCAGGGCAGAAGCGCTTTCAACGACTACTTTGTGCCTGAAGCTGTGGTGGCTTTGAAGCAGGGTGCTGGTCGATTGATACGTACCGAGTCTGACCAAGGCGTGTTGGTATTGTGTGACAACCGCATGGTAACTACGGGCTATGGCCGCCGATTGTTGGCAGCCTTGCCTCCTATGCGTCAGCTGCAAACGGCAGTGGCTCTGGAGCAATTGCTGGATACCATGAGCAAAGACTTTATCTCCAGATTCTCCACCAAGACGTTTTAGTGGCTGCGCGTTCTGGGTACAAGAGCGTGCTGTTAGGGTAGGAGCTTTCCAACACTCGTCTGGTGTCGTCGCGCAACTGCACTAGGCCCAGTTTGTCATAGGACTGCACCATGATAAACAAGGCATCTTCCACAGCGGGCACATCGCGATATTCCTGCACTGTGGTTTGAGCACGGTTGACGGCAGCCACATAGGCACCGCGTTGGTAGTAAAAGCGAGCCACGTGAACGTCTGAGCGCGCCAGCGAATTCTTGATAAACGCCATTCGCAAGCGGGCGTCTTCAGAATATTTTGAATTCGGGAAGCGAATGACCAATTCGCGGAAAGCTTCGAACGATTCTTTGGCTTGTTTTGGATCGCGCTCTGCCAAATCTTGTTCGGCGAAGTTTGAGAAGAGCCCCAAGTTGTCGTTGAAGTTCACCAAGCCCTTCAGGTAGAGCGCGTAGTCCAGCGCAGGGCTCGCAGGGTGCAGTTTGATGAAGCGGTCGAGCGTGGCCACAGCTTGAACGGGTTCATTGGTTTTGTATTGCGCCCAAGCTTTGTCGAGTTGCGCTTGCTGGGCCAATGCGGTGCCAGCCGCGCGACCTTCCAGCTTTTCATACATGCCAATGGCTTTGTCGTAACCACCCGCCGACATTTCATCTTTGGCTTCGTTGTAGAGCTTGTCGTTGCTCCAATCCTTGGTGGGGTCATAGTTGCTGTCAGCGCAACCAGATAAAAGAATAGCGGCCGTCAGGCCAATGGCCATCCACACAGTCGATAATTTGAGTCGTAACACCACAGGTCAACCTTTTGAAGCAAAGTAAATCCATTCTATCGGCTCAACCGCCCTCGATCACACTGTGTCCGGAGGATGTTTTGTTGGATGAGCACACCGACTTGATCGAAGGCCCTGAGGTTGAAACCCGTGAACTCTCTATTCCCAATGACTTGCATGGTGAGCGTCTAGACCGCGCTTTGGCCGTGCTGTTGCCAGAGTTCTCGCGCAGCTTCTCTCAGCAGTTGCTCAGCGAAGGCTGCGTGAGCTGCCTATCCCCCACGCCTCGCGTGATGAACAAGTCTTCCGCCAAGGTTCGTTTGGGCGAGCGCTATCAGCTGATTTTGAAACCAACCCCACAAAGTCAAGCCTTCAAGCCGGAAGACATCCCGCTGGACGTGATCTATGAAGACGAAGACTTGCGCGTTCTGTTCAAGCCTGCAGGTTTGGTGGTACATCCTGCGCCAGGTAACTGGAGCGGTACCCTGCTCAACGGCTTGTTGGCCTTGGACCCACAAGCGGTCATGCTGCCGCGTGCGGGCATCGTGCACCGCCT
>CAJBHE010000191.1 GCA_903952885.1 uncultured Burkholderiales bacterium | reverse complement strand
TGAACTGCTCAACACATCCGCAAGTGCCTAACCAACGACGTCACTGAGCCAGCGACATCACCCAACTCGGCAGACCTGTCGCGAGCAGAGGCAACCAAGAGATGATCAAGGTACCCACAAAAATGGCAAGCAAAGCGGGCGCAACCGATATGGCCACTGTGCGTATAGGTTGCTTGAATACCGCCGACGCAAAGTAAATGTTCATGCCAGCGGGCGGACACAAAAAGCCCATTTCCATGTTGGCCAAAAAAATTATTCCAAAGTGCACAGGGTCAATGCCGTAGCTGATGGCCAAGGGCAACAGCAATGGCACCAACACAACGATGTCGGCATAGATTTCCATCAGAGCACCTGCAGCAAACAAGAACACATTCAGTGCAAGCAAAAACACCCATTTGTTTTGTGTGACGCCTTGTACCCAATCGGTGGCCAAGTCTGGAATGCCTGCATCGACCAAGTAATTGGTCAAGCCCAAAGCCATGCCCAAGATGAGCATCACACCACCAATGATTTGGGTGCACTGCGACAAACATTCACCCAACTTATAGGCACTCAACTCGCGGTGCGAAAAGGCTTGGGTGAGCACGGCGTAAATAGCTGTGAGTGCCGCACTTTCGGTAGGCGTAGACAAACCGCTGGCCAAAGAACCAATAGCTACCACAGGAGCCAACAGCTCCCACTTAGCGTGCCATGCAGCTTCTCGCAAGACCTGCATGCTGAACGTCGATTTGGCATTCGACTCGGTGTTAACAACGTCTTGGCGAAGATAGCCACCAAAGATCAGCAAGCACGCCACCATCACCAGCGCTGGCAAGATGCCAGCCAAAAACATGGTGTTGATGGGCACACGCGCAATGATGGCGTACATGATGAGCGGCACCGACGGTGCCAACAACACACCCAAAGCACTGGCACTGGTCACCAAACTGATGCCCTTGCGCTCTGGGTAATCCACGCTTTGTAGCAGGGGTAACAGCAAGCCACCCAATGCCAAAATGGTGACGCCGCTACCTCCCGTGAATGCCGTGAAGCAAGAACACAACACAGTGGCAGCAATCACAGTACCGGCTTTGCCCCCACCAAACAAGGCGACAAACACTGCTCCTAATCTTTGCGCAGCACCAGTGCCCGCAAAAATCAATCCGGCCAAAGTAAACAGAGGCAACGCAGGCAATGATGGGTTCACCGTGATTTGGTAATGCGACAAAGCAATCGATGCCAAGGGCAAACCATCTTGCCAAAACAATGCCAATGCCAACCCGCCTAACACCGCAAAAATAGGCGCACCAAACGACAGCAACAAAACCAGCCCAATCACCCACGGCCACAATGGCAGAGCTTCACCATCAAAGCAGTAAGCGAGCAACGCGCCCAGCAAAGGCGCGACCAGCACCCCTAACATCTTCAGGTGCCAACGAGTACTGCACCGCGCACCTAACTTGCACGCCAAACAAGCAAATCCAATCGGCATGGCTGCTTCAAACCACCACACTGGCACTCCATAAGCCAACATTTGCTCAGCCGTGATTTCGCTCAGCACAAGCTGGCCACTGGCCCACGCTAAAACACCGCACACCAACGACGCACCCAACTGCCCCACCGCATAAAAGCGGGGCACCAGCACTCCTAAGCTGCTGAGGTGGCCAAAGCGCTCAGCCGCAATGGCACCGGCCATAGCCATCAGCAACCCCAAGTGCTGCACCACCACAGGGGCGTTATCCACACCCTTACCCATCATGGGTCGAGACAAAATTTCAACCAACGGGATCAAGGCCATCAATACCAAGGCCAAAGTGGCCAGCCATATGTCCGCCTGCATCAGACCTCTGAACCATCGAGGCATCATTTGCTTTTACCTGAGCGGTAAGCCTTCAAGTGTCGAAACACTTCGTCAAAGGTGTCGGCAGGTACCAATGTGCCGCGAATACGTGGGTAGAGTTTTTCGGCCAACTCGTTCCAAGCGCGCGTTTGATCGGCGTTGGGTTTGTTGACAATCAAACCGCGCTTTTTCATGGCATCCACTGCCTCATCCACTTCCAATCGGGCTTTAGCACGCAATTGCGCACCCGCCTTGTCACCAGCTGCACGAACCGCAACTTGAGTTTCGGGGCTCATTTCATCCCAGGCTTTTTTAGTGACCACCAAAGCACCCACGATAGGAGCCCAGTTGATTTCCAACATGTTTGGAGCCATGGTGTAGACCTGACTGGCCAAGGCAAAGTAGGGTGTGGCAGGCACCACATTGATCATGCCAGTTTGCACCGAAGGCAAGATGTCGCTTGTCTCTAGCGGCACGGGCGTGTAGCCCATACTCTTCATGATCTCTTGCTGGTCGGCCTCGCCGCCCCATGCAAAGAACTTCATCTTTTGGTAGTCCTCAGGCTTGAAGGCGGGCTCTTTTGAGAAGAAGCGCACCCAGCCTGCATCCCCCCAAGCCAACACCACAAAGCCTTTATCGAGAAACTTTTTCTCCATGGCAGGGCGCATTTTTTCGCGAACGTAATCTACTTCTTCCCATGTTTTGAATAGCATGGGCATGGATTGCAAAGCCGCGATCGAGGGCTCAATTTCTCGCAAGCCCACCACAGACAACAAGGCACCTTGCAACTGACCAATGCGCATACGGCGTGCCAATTCAGTCTCACCGCCTTGGCTGCCATCGGGATACACCACAAACTTGGCATTGCCCCCTTGCGCGTTGCGCCAAACCTCCCCGACTTCCATCAGCTGGCGGTGGTAGAGCGAATTTTTTGGGGCCAAGGTACCCAAGCGCAACTGTTTGTCGGGGGCAGACCAAGCCGCGGTTTGGGTACAAAACAAACCCACGGCCAAAAGTACTCGCAAAGACAATTTCAATAACTCAGACATTCACGGCTTTCAAAAAAGATCGTCGACGGATGAGAGCAACCAGAGGGCGCGCTCGCGCATCACTTCATTTTGAAGGCTACGGTGTTGTTGGCTGATGTCGATGGCTCGTTTCAATAACTGCTCAAACTGTTTGCGGTCCTCAGCGGGCAAGGCCACGCCTTCTGCTTTGGCCACAAATGGTCCCGCTTCTTGGCCTTGACCCAAAACAATCGCTTGGTCGTAATAAGCCAGCGCTTTTTGGCGAGAGCCCCCCACTTTGGCGCCCTCCAAGGTCCCCATCAAACTAGCCAAAGCACCTTGCCCATAATTTGGGTCAACTTGCCAAGCCAACTCGGCCAAACGCATTGACAGCGGCAAATCAGCCACCACCTCGGGATCGTCTTTGGACATCGAAACCCACCCCCCCAACGATGCGGCAGCCCAATATACCAAAGGCACCTGGGCTTTCGTCAAACGCGGTAGTTTTTGAGGGTCTGATTGACGCAACGCAGCGGCAAACCCGGGCTGACTAAGCTCTAGTGCCATCATGGCATGGCGGTTCGCACGGGCGTACATGCGTGCCGCACGCTCACGCATCTGCGCGGCAGTGTTGGGCTGTTTGTTGCCCAACTTATCAGCATCAAGCGCCACAAAGGCATAGGCATATTGTGTAAATCCAGCCGACACTGACTCAGCCAATTTCAAGTGACCCGGGGTTTCTTTAAGTACCGACTCGGAGAACTTCAAATAAAACGCACTGGCCTCACGGGCCAACTGCAAATCATCTTCGCTTGACATGCCCTGGCCAGACAGGGCTTGTGCTGTTTGATCCATCACAAAGGGGCGCACAGCGCACCCAGATAAAACCATCAACAAGGCAAAACAGGCAAGAAATCTGTAAGTAATAAGGACACCCCTTTGTGATGGTTAACTAAACTCTCTTTGAAAAATGTAAGTCAGTCATGTGAATATACCGTGACGATCCGTCATGAAGTTGAAACAGTTGCTGACCACAATTCAACAAAAGGAATTTGACATGACCGACCAACACAAACTCGAAGAAGCACAAATTCAGCGCCTTCGCGATGACATATTGGACACACTCGACGAAGAGTTGGAAATGTCCATCGACGAAGAAGGTGACAACAGCGAACGTATCAAATACTTTCGAGAATTGCTGCGCTTGCAAGGCGAACTGGTCAAACTGCAAGACTGGGTGGTCGCGACCAAGCAAAAAGTAGTGATTCTTTTCGAAGGACGCGATGCAGCGGGTAAAGGCGGCGTGATCAAGCGCATCACCCAACGGTTGAACCCCCGCGTGTGTCGTGTGGCTGCCCTGCCCGCCCCCAACGACCGCGAACGCACCCAGTGGTACTTTCAGCGCTACGTGGCGCACCTGCCGGCAGCGGGCGAAATTGTGTTGTTTGACCGCAGCTGGTACAACCGCGCAGGCGTTGAGCGCGTGATGGGTTTTTGCAACGACGACGAGTACGAAGAGTTCTTCCGCACCGTGCCAGAGTTTGAAAAAATGTTGGCGCGCAGCGGCATCACTCTGATCAAATATTGGTTCTCCATCACCGACGACGAGCAGCATGCCCGCTTCCTAGGTCGCATCCACGACCCATTGAAGCAATGGAAACTCAGCCCTATGGACTTAGAAAGCCGTCGCCGCTGGGAAGATTACACGGTTGCCAAAGAAACCATGATTGAGCGAACTCATACGCCTGAGTCGCCTTGGTGGGTGGTGCAAGCGGTTGATAAGAAGAGTGCTCGCCTGAACTGCATTCGACATTTGTTGGACCATTTCAAATACCACGAAATCTCACATCCTGAAATACAACTTCCTGCCCGAGTACGCAACCCCGACTACATACGCCACCCTGTGCCAGACAACATGATCGTGCCAGACAGGTACTGAGCCATTCGCTTCACATCAGCGTCATCAAATCTCGGTGAATCATTACCCAATGAATGATATTCATGAGAATCTGCAAAAACAAAGACGTGGTTTAAGCCGTGTCATTCATGCACTAGGGTATTCATTGCAAGGTCTGCAAGCAGCCATGCATGAGACAGCTTTCAGGCAAGAGGCTTACCTTGCGTTTGTGTTGATCCCACTGTCCTTTTACCTAGGCAACAACTGGGTTGAAATATCACTTCTTTCAGGATCGGTTATTTTTGTTTTGACAGTTGAACTTTTAAACACGGGCCTCGAGTCAGCGATTGATCGTGTTGGCCCACAGTGGCATGACCTATCGAAGCGTTGCAAGGACTTGGGCAGTGCCGCCGTGCTGCTGAGCATTGTGTTGTGCATGGGCATTTGGCTGTCTGCACTTTTCTTCAAACTATTCCACTGACTTGAGTCTCAGTTCACAACTCGCTGCGAGGAATGGGGTCGAAGCTGATGGTGTTGGAAGCGTACAAAATTTCCACCAGATACAACACACAAGCGCCGACCAAAGAAATAAAACTACCGATGAACGTGATGGGTACCCAGTTAGAAATTTGAAGCTTGCCAGGCTCAATGCTCACTGAGAAAAAAAGCTCAATCACTGTCACTGCAATCATGGCGGCACTCAGCACCAAAAAAGCAGTGGCCACGTTGATGATGGTTTTTCGACGCTTCAGTGTGATCAACTCTGACAAGTAATGGTCGACGTAGGAGTTGGGATCTTGCGGACGGTCTGCAGCGGCTGCAATCATGGACTGTACGCGCCGAGCGCGGTCAATCACTCGGGCTAAGCGATTGCCCAAGACATTCAAAATACCCCCTACCCCTGTCAGCAAAAACACTGGAGCAGTCGCCAACTTGATGGCCTCAGCTATCACACCCATTTCCATCTCAGCTCCTAAATAAATGAAATTTATCTGTACTGATCGTTTGTAACACGCACAGACAAGGCTTTTGATGTCACATACATATCGTCATATGCATGTCATGCAAATTAAATAAAATAACAAAAGTTTAATATTTAATCACTATCAAATTTCATTTACGACGACCGCCTTTACGACGCCATGTCCCTTAAAAATTTGGTAAATATGTTGAACAAACAAAAACTGGTGGATGGCATGGTTCACAGCCAACAAATGCATAAGCATGACTTTGTGGAATCTCTTTTACAAAAGCAGCATGATGCAGAACTGCTCAACTTCATCGCAAAGCAAAGCTCCACCGAACTTGGCGGCTACCTAGATGCCCTGCCTTTAGATGATGCAAGAAAGTTGTGGAGCAGACTCCCCAGTGAGCGTGAAAACGATGTACTGTGGGAAATATCAGATGAACGTCGCCTCGCTATTGCCGGCGATCGTCAGCCTGACTTTGAAGACAGCAAGATCAATGTGTACGAACTTCTGGATGGACGCCTGAAAAATATTCCCATTGCCGGTCGCAAAGATTTAGAAGGGGCCAAACCAATCTGGGTGGATTTGATCAACTCAACCAAAGCTGAGCGAGTGTTTGTGGGCTCGCACTTTGGTGTCGAGTTACCAGACCCTATTGAAGCAACCGATCTTGAAGTGAGTGCGCGTTTTCATGTGGAAGAAAACGATGACATTCACCTTCATTCCAACTTTTTGTTAGACCGCGAGGGAAGATCAAAAAGCGTGCCCGTAGCCTTTATCTTGCACGGTGGCATTTTATTTTCGCTACGTAATGAAGAACTCTCCGTGTTTCGCTTACAACGCCGCCGAGCCCTCACACAACCTGGCTACGTCACAGACTCTGTGGATTTACTTCTCGACCTCTACGGCGCAGATGTCGAGGTATCGGCAGACTCACTTGAAAACATTTATGCCAAGCTGGGCGTAGTAGGCCGCCATGTTTTGAGCGAAGCCATCACCGATCAACAAGCGGCTGGCATCTTGGCAGACATTGCCGAGGAGGAAGATCAAAACGGACGCATTCGCAGCAATATTTTGGACACACAGCGTGCATTAAGTTTTTTAATGCGCGGACGTCTGCTCACACCCGATCAAATTTCAGACTCAAAACAAATTCTACGCAACATTGAATCACTCAACAGCCACACGGCTTTCTTGTTTGACAAAATTAACTTCTTGATGGACGCAACGATCGGTTTCATCAACATCAACCAAAACAAACGCGTGAACCAACTCACCGTGTTCAGCGTGGTATTCATGCCTATCAACATCTTGGCAGGTATCGGCGGCATGTCTGAGTTTTCGATGATGACCGAAGGCACACCTTGGCCCATGGCTTACGGGGGTTTTGTTCTTGGCTCCGCATTGATCGGCTTGGTCACTTATGTGTTGTTGAAACACTTTGAAAAAAAACGGCTGAGAAAAACAATCTAATTTCACACCATGTCACACCACAAACACGAAACAACCCAAATCAGTGGCGACGGTCTACGCTATAGCAGTAAAAAAAATGGTTCTCCTTTTGAAGGTACAGGAAGAACAGGCGAAATGATGAGTTGCATCAAATGTGGCACACACAAGCCACGTTCGACGGGCTCATTTCGGAGATTTTTGAATGCCAACCACTTTTTTTGCGGTGACTGCCGAGTGGTGCCTACGGCAAGCGCTTAGGGGGTAATACGCCAGCGGCTGGCAGGGAAAATCAACTTGAAGCATGAGCCTTGCTCAAGCTCGCTGGTGATTAACAAGTTGCCACCGTGGCGCTGCATGACGTGTTTAACAATCGCTAGACCTAAACCCGTCCCTCCTGACTCACGTGAGCGACTGCGGTCCACTCGGTAAAAACGTTCAGTCAAGCGAGGCAAATGTTCGGCGGCAATGCCAGCCCCTGTGTCACGAACAGCTATCGACAAACTAGCGTCGGCCTCTTGGGCCGCCGACACATCAATGCGTCCGCCTGCTGGGGTGTAGCGAACAGCATTGGTCACTAAATTTGACAATGCGCTTTGCAATTCACGCGGCTCCCCCATGAGCATTGCATGATCGAGTGATGGATTGATTTCGAACTGAATCAGATGCGTCTGCGCACCGTTAGCAATGGTGTCAGACAAGCCACGGGCTTCTGACTCACAGGCTGCTAATAAACTTGTCAGCGGCAATGTATTTGCAAAGTTAGGCGCTGGACTGCCTTCCAAGCGCGACAGGGTAAGTAAGTCTTCCACCAAGCCCTGCATGCGCACGGCCTGCATGGCCATCAATGCCAAATAGCGTTGTTGCTCTTCGGCATTCAAGTCAAGGGTTTGCAATGTTTCGACAAAGCCAGACATGACAGTGAGAGGCGTTCTAATTTCATGCGACACGTTAGCGACAAAATCGCGACGCATCGCCTCAGCTTGCTCAAGCATCGTGACATCGCGGGTCAGCAACAACTGCTTACCTTCACCATAACGATGCCGCTGAACAGAGATGCGGACTGGACGAGACACACGGTGTCTGTGACCAGCCATCACTACGGGTTCCACCGGTTGTTCTAACGCCATGTAAGCAGCAAACACGGGATCGCGCAACAAGTTGCCCACGCGCTGCATGAGATCGCGCTCAGGATGAATGCCTAAGTGAGTGGCTGCAGTTTGGTTGGACCACTCGATCTGCGCATTGGCATCGAGCATCACCACGCCATTGGGAGAGGCTTGAATGGCTGAGAGGAAATCTTTGAGACGCTGTTCACCAGCAGCAATTCTGCGCTCACGGTCGCGCAAAAGTTTGCGAGCTCGGTCTGAGAGAACGCCCCACCATCCCGACATTTGCGGCGCCATGGCCAAATCTCCTTGGCGTAGCCAAGAACGCACGCAGTAGCCACGCCAGGCATCCACCAACACCCAGAATAGACCTGCCAACAATGCACCAATCAGCAAATACAGGGACTGCTGTTTCTCTCCAATCACTGCCCACACATAACCGATGGCGGAACCAAAAACTAACAAGGAAAGAAACGAGAGAAATCGACTGATCACAGGAACCTTGAGACGGTTTTAGGGCTGTTGCGTGATCCTATATCCTACGCCACGTACGGTCTCCACCATGCTGCCCGCTTCACCCAAGGCTTCGCGCAAACGTTTGACATGCACGTCGACCGTGCGTTCTTCAATGAACACATGGTCACCCCACACACGGTCCAACAACTGACTGCGGCTGTGCACGCGCTCTGCGTGGTGCATCAAGTAATTGAGCAATTTGAACTCTGTAGGTCCGAGCTTGATTCCGTGTTCATTGAAGCTGACACGATGCGTTGAGCCGTCCAACTGCAATGCACCAATGCGCACCACATCGCTGGCTTGCTCAGGCGCACGTCGACGAAGCACCGCACGAATGCGTGCCAACAACTCTTGGGTAGAGAACGGTTTGGTGATGTAGTCGTCCGCACCTGCATCGAGGCCCGCAATTTTGTCGGGCTCATCGCCACGTGCCGTGAGCATCAAAATGGGCGTGGTCTTGGTGCGTGGGTCGGAACGCCAACGACGCGCCAACTCCAAACCACTTTGACCGGGCAACATCCAATCCAACAAGATCACATCGGGCAGTACCTCGTCAATGTGGGCCTGCGCAGCGTTGCCATCGGCAGCCAACACGGCCAACATGCCGTGATGACGCAAATTCACCGAAATAAGTTCAGCAATCGCTGACTCATCTTCCACCACCAACACGCGTGCGATTTTCATCTTCCCAAAACCTTTTACTTGCTCATCGAAGATTCCACATCAGCCAATGGGATGTGACGAACGTCTTCGCCCTTGACGATGTAGATGATGAATTCAGCAATGTTCTTAGAGTGGTCACCAATACGCTCAATGGCTTTAGCAATGAACAACAAATCCAAGCTGGCAGAGATGGTGCGTGGGTCTTCCATCATGTAGGTGATGAGCTTTCGCACAAAGCCGTCAAACTCTTTGTCAATGTCGTTGTCCTCACGCAAAATAGACACCGCCATAGGCACATCCAAACGCGCAAAGGCATCCAAGGCTTTGCGCAACAAGCCAGAGGCCATTTCAGCGGAAACACGCAAATCAGACGAAGGCAAAGAACGGGGTGCAGTTCCTTCGATGATGGACTTGACCATGCGGGCAATCTTGGCCGCTTCGTCACCCACGCGCTCAAGATTGGCAGTGGTTTTAGACATCGCCATCAGCAAGCGCAAATCACCCGCTGTCGGCTGGCGTCGGCCAATGATGGAAGCGATTTCGCGGTCGATTTCAACTTCGAGGCTGTTGACATTGTTTTCTGTCGCCAGCACGTCATCAGCCGCTTCTGGGCTGAACTGAGACAAAGCGTAAACAGCTTGACGAATTTGCGACTCCACCAAACCACCCAACTCCATCACATGCGAGGAGATGTTGTTGAGGTCAGCGTCGAACTGCGAGGACAGGTGTTTATCTGGCATGATGATCTTTCCTATTAGCCGAAGCGGCCGGTGATGTAGTCTTCAGTGGCGGTTTTGTTGGGCTTGAAGAAGATTTGCTCTGTCTCACCAAACTCCACCAACTCGCCCAAATACATATAGGCGGTGTAGTCGCTGCAACGTGCGGCTTGCTGCATGTTGTGGGTCACGATGGCGATGGTGTAGTCAGCCTTCAACTCATGCACCAACTCTTCCACCTTGCCTGTCGAAATGGGATCAAGCGCAGAGGTAGGCTCATCCAACAACAACACCGAGGGCTTCACGGCAACGCTGCGAGCAATGCACAAACGTTGTTGCTGACCACCTGAGAGTGACAGCCCGTTTTGGCCCAACTTGTCTTTGACCTCGGTCCATAAGGCTGCTTTGCTGAGGGCCCACTCGACACGCTCATCCATCTCGGTTTTGCTAAGGTCTTCGTACAAACGAACGCCAAAGGCGATGTTGTCGTAAATGGTCATTGGAAACGGTGTGGGCTTTTGGAACACCATGCCAATGCGTGCACGCAGCAAGTTCAAATCTTGCTTGGGTTCCAAAATGTTTTGGCCATAGAAGTTGATCTCGCCTTCCGCACGCTGTCCTGGGTAGAGGCTGTACATGCGGTTCAAGGTACGCAACAAGGTGGACTTGCCGCAGCCTGATGGGCCAATAAACGCAGTGACTTTGCGCTCAGCAATATCCATAGAGACGTTTTTAAGACCTTGGAACTTGCCGTAAAAAAAGTTCAGGTTGCGAACTTCGAGGGCGTTTTTTTGAGTTGTATGGGTTTCAGACATTTTTAGATTCCTGATTGAAATTAGGCGCTAACTTTTTCGCGGAAGAACACACGTGC
>CAJBHE010000190.1 GCA_903952885.1 uncultured Burkholderiales bacterium | reverse complement strand
CCCACAACGCTGCATTTGACCGCCCCTTCGTAGAAGCCCGCTGGCCCTTGTTTGAACAAATCAACTGGGCTTGCAGCATCAAAGACATTGACTGGCGAGAAGAAGGTTTCGGTTCGGCCAAGCTGGAATATTTGCTCAGCACCCAAGGCTACTTTTACGAAGCCCACCGAGCCGAGGCTGATTGCTGGGCACTGTTAGAACTGCTGAACCAAGTGTTGCCACAAAGCCAACAAACTGCACTGCTCACGGTGCTAATGACTTTGAACAAGCCTCAACAAAAGATATACGCCATCAACTCACCGTTTGAGACCAAGGACAAGCTCAAGGCACGTAACTACCGCTGGTCCGCCGAGCTGCGCTGCTGGAGCCGCGTGGTGGCTGGCGAAGCCGAAATCAAGCAAGAACTGGAATGGCTCAAACACCATGTGTACGCAGGCCGCAGCGCGCGCGTGGAGCTGGAAACCACGGGTGGCAAAGTACGCTATTCCAACCGCGTGGGCCACAAAGAAGTGGTGACACTTTAAGCGCCTAGCAATGGCGCTTCAAACAAGTACAGACGCGCAACAAAAAGCCGGGCTAGACCGGCTTTTTGTTTTAGTAATTGGTTGGTTGCCAAGGCACTTGGCAAGTCGGCACGTTTGGGTAAAACTGCTGTGAACTTGGGCAGAAATAAGCCACACGGCTAGGCGGCGCGTATTGCTGTTGGAGCACCACAGTTTGCGGCATAGCGTAGCTGGGTGTGCTGGCAGCGTAAATGGCCCCGCCCACGATAGCAGCACCCAACACTGGCGCTACCCAGTTGTTACCCCAACCGCCACGGTAACCATATCCGCCACCGTGATGACCGCCATAACCACCGTATCCAACACCGCCATGACCAAAGCCATGCGCTTGTGCTGGCACAGCCAACATAACAGACAACAAACAAGCTAAAAGAATGGATAGGCGTTTCATAGAAAACTCACTTTGTGAAAAGGTAGTACTTCAACGCGCGCGCTGCGCAATCGGATGACAAGTTTTTAAAAACCCAAGGCAGTAGCAAACAGACCAACCACGCTCAGCAAAATTTTGGAACGCCCGCTTCGCCATCATTACGCACGCATAGGGCATAAAGCCTGCAATCAACACACCTGTAAACTTTATTCACTGCGTCACCACCATCCAAGGTGTAGGGCAAGTTTGCACCACGGGAAAATATTGGCCTGAGTCACGGCAGTAGTAGGCCTCGACAGGCTGCTGCACAGGCTGACCATTCACCCACTGCATGGGCTGAGGGTTGTTCACCACGACTGCGGGTGGGTTGGTGATGATGACAGTCGATGGCTGCACGGGGCGCGACAAATAAATTGACGTTCCCACAATGGCGGTGCCTGCAAGCGCGGGCCCCCAGAAGTACGCGCCACCGCCGCGGTAATAGCCACCGCCATACCCACGGTACCCACCGTAAGGGCCGTGCGCCATCGCAGAACCGGCTGTCACTGCCAGCAATAGGCTGAAAGTCAATGTTCGAAATTTGGAAGTCATAACTCGTTCTCTTTCTCTCAATGGCCTCATTGTGATCTAAGCATGTAAAGAATTCATTAAGTTTTCTAAAGCCAAGGCCACTCGCGCCAGATGCGCGTCTTGCCCTGCTAAGCCAGACACCATCAAACCCACAGGCAACTCGCCCGCTTCATGGCAAGGCAAGCTCCAAGCGCAGCCGTCCATGTAGTTGATGGCAGATGGGTTACGAAGCAACAAACGGTTCACCTTGAAAAACGCATCATCGTCTTTGAGCAAAGGCTCGGTCAGCGGAGCGACCATGGGCACTGTGGGGCACAGCATGGCGTCAAAGTCTTGCAGGGTTTGGTGCGCGGCGGCTATCCATGCGTTGCGGCGGTTGTGCAGCGCTAGGTAATCTTGCGCGCTGATGCCCTTGCCCATCATCATGCGGGCCACCACACGGGGGTCCATGTGGTGAGAGCCGCGCTCTATGCAGGCGTGGTGCGCGGCAAAGCTCTCAATGGGGGAGAAGCCACCTGGCATGCTGAGCGCGGCAATATCGCCCAGCGGTTTGAACGGTATCTCCACCACGTGCGCACCTGCCTCGCTGATGCGTCGCAGCGAGCGCGCAAAAGCTTGGGCCACGGTGGCATCCACATCGTCCATCATCAAGGTTTGCGGTACTGCAAAACGCAGGCCGCGCAAGTGGGCGGCATCCCTGGGCAAAGCCTGCTGCGACAGCACCGCATCCACAGCCAGGCAAGCCCGAACCGAGCGGGTGATGCTGCCCACCGTGTCCAGCGTGCGAGACAACTCCATCACGCCCGTACACGGAATACGCGCTTGCGTGCTTTTGTAACCCACCAAGCCGCAGAGCGCAGCGGGAATGCGAATGGAGCCGCCCGTGTCTGTGCCAATGCCGACCTCGACCAGCCCCAAAGCCACCGACACCGCAGCGCCCGACGACGAGCCGCCAGGAACGCGTGCTTGCATGGCGTCAGCGGGGTTGGCGGGCGTACCGTGGTGTGGATTGATACCCACACCAGAAAAAGCAAACTCGCTCATGTTGGTTTTACCCAGCAACACTGCACCGGCGCTGCGCAAGCGCTGCAGCACGGTGGCGTCTTGCCGCGCGGGCGCTTCACCCGCACACACCACTCCGCCGGACAGGGTGGTTTCACCCGCCACATCGATGTTGTCTTTGATCGTGAGGCACACACCGTGCAACACACCAAGGCCAAGGCCTGCTTTTGCCTGTCCATCGCAGTGCTTTGCCGTGGCTTGTGCGGCCTCTGCGTAGAGTTGCGTGAAAACATGCTGCGCGGCTGGACGGGTTGCGCTCTCTGTTGCGATGGCCAGACGATGCGTGGCAGAGGTGGTCGTGTCAAAACAGGCTTCGGTCATGCGATGAATTCTGCCCGATTACCCCTTACTCAGCCCAGCGCATCGTGAGCATGCTAGCCTTGTGCACAATGCAAAATACAAACCGCACCGCCATGCCTGAACTCACCCTCTACTACGATGGCCAGTGCCCTTTGTGCGCAGCCGAGGTGCAGTTTTTGGAAAGCCGCAATGCACAAGGGCTGCTCGCATTTGTGGACATCACCCAAACCGACTTTGCAAGCTCCGGCCATAACATCTCGTGCGAAGCCGCCATGGCCCAAATTCATGGCCGTACGGCCGACGGCCAAGTCTTGGTGGGCGTGCCTGTGTTTGCCAACGCCTACCGCTTGGCAAAACTGCCCTTTTTGGCATGGTTGTTGTCGCGCCGCTGGCTCATGCCGGTTTTGCAACCTGCCTATATGCTGTTTGCCAAACACCGCCATGCCATCTCCAAACGCATCGGGCCCAGCGTTTTGAAGTTTTCTAAGCGGTTTTTGAGGTGAATTTTGAGGTTTTTGAAGGCTGCATCGCAGAACGGTTGATAAATTTGCGAAAATAGCTTCTTTGCCTTGAGAACTAAAACGAATGTCACGCCCAGAAAAAACAGAAATCTCCAACGATGGTTTGCGCTACAAGTCGAAAAAAGGCGGCTCACCCTTCGAAGGTCTCGGCCGCACAGGCGACACCATGAGCTGCATCAAGTGCGGCGTTCACAAGCCCCGCAACAACGGCTCTTTCAAGCGCATCCTGGGCTCATCCATGTTTGTATGCTTCGATTGCAGCCCTCCCAAGAAAGAGGCTGACTCAGTTGCCGAAGTTGCTTCAGCGCCAGTTGAAAAAGTCAAAGCTTAAAGCTAACGCACTCTAAAAAAGCGGCTCATTGAGCCGCTTTTTTGTTTCTGCTTGAGCCGTCTCAAACACATGCATTTCAAGTCAATACATATTGGCCAAATTGCTTGACTTGCGATCTGAAAAACGTATGCATGATGAAGATGAAAATGAGCACTAATACCAAGCGAGAAAACACAACATGATTGATCCAAAGGGTTTTCAAGGAATGCTTGATCTCTGATAACAACGAAGGATTGAGATCGCGCTTGCTGAGCATCGCAATTTTGTCTAAGGTGCTCAGAGCAAATTTTTTATCGGCCCCTGAAATCATGGGTGACGCAGCAGGTGCCTCAGCCAATTGCGTGTGTGAAGCTTTGGCAAGCTCCTGAGAAGTGTCTGTGCCAAGTGACCGCAACAATTTTCTACCCAGTTGGTACTTCAACATAGGCGTATGAAATGCGGTCACGCCCCCATTTTCGAGCTGCACAATTTGCTCGATGGATGTGGATGTCATGCGTGCAAAAGCGTGCTCATCCAGTCGTTTGTCAGTGCGTAGTTTTTTAAGCAAAGCTGCATCATCGCTTTGCCAGTTGGAAGGTGTCATACAAACGCGTTGAATTAAGCCAAAAAAGAAGGTTTGTAGATAGACTGTTGCTGTTGGCTGGCTTGGCGCTGAAGGCGTATCCAAGTCATGGGCGTTGTAGACTTGTATTTGAAAAAGAGGGTTTGCAAGGTTTGATGGTCCAAACCGCTTTGCGACATCAACTCAGCCCAGCCGATTTGCTCATTCAAATGCGCTTGAATCCACGTGGTCAACTCATTGAATTGTTTTTCTAATTTTTGATTGCGTTTATCGGAAGATTCGGGAACGTATTTCATATCCATAAATGGCCATCGTGAAGGTAAAAAATCAGCGCGTCTATGTCAGATTTGTAATTTTCTGTGACTTAAGTTATGAAAATATGACTACCAATTTAGGAACATTCAATTCGCACTGAGCAAATCAGACGCTAAAGATCCAAGCAATGCTGTTAAAACCAAAAAAGGCCCTTGCTAGCAAGGGCCTTTTCTGCTTGGGTAGCAAGTGCGTCACGCTACTCCACCCGCACCACCGCATTCGGCTTAAAGCCCAAGTCAGCCACTTTGCCCTTTTTGGCGCGTGCCGCTTTGGCGTTGTTCAAGCTGCGAATCTCCAGCGTTTCTTCGCGCACTTTGCCGCCACGGCCAATGCCTTCGATCCGCACGCTGCGTGTGTACGCAGCTGCACCAGCCAAGGTGTCTTTGGCTTCGAGGTCGATCAGCATCAAACCACGGCCGCCCTTTTCCATCGCCTTGAGTTCTGACAACTCAAAGGTTAAGAAGCGGCCGCCAGCTGAGGCGCAGGCAACATGCGTGGCGGGTGCCATAGGCTGAGCGCCCGAGCCACCGATGGCAGGAGATGGACGGCACACAGTTTCGCCCTCGCCCAGGGTGATGAAGGCTTTGCCGCCTTTGTTGCGCGAAATCATGTGCTCGATGTTGGCCATGAAACCATAGCCGCCCGAGCTGCTGAGCAAATACGCCGCGCCAGCTGGGCCAGCCACGTAATGCAGCAACTGAGTACCCGATTCCAAATCAACCAACGTGGTCACAGGTTGGCCATCGCCACGCGCGCCGGGCAATGCCGACACAGGCACCGAGTAAATGCGGCCGTTCGAGCCAAACGCGATGAAGGTGTCCACGGTGCGGCACTCAAACGTGCCGTACAAGCCGTCGCCCGACTTGAAGGCAAAGGCACTGGCTTCGTGTCCGTGGCCCGTACGTGCACGCACCCAGCCTTTTTCAGAGACGACCACAGTCACGGGCTCGTCAATGACCTTGACTTCGGCCACTGCTTTTTTCTCTTCTTGAATGAGCGTGCGGCGTGGGTCAGCAAAGGTTTTGGCGTCGGCTTCAATTTCCTTCACCATCAAGCGGCGCAGCGCAGATGGGTTGCCCACGATGTCTTCGAGCTTGGCTTGCTCGTCGCGCAACTCTTTGAGCTCTTGCTCAATCTTGATGGCTTCCAAACGCGCCAGCTGACGCAGGCGAATTTCTAAGATGTCTTCGGCTTGTCGCTCGCTGAGTTTGAAGCGCTCCATCAGCGCCTGCTTGGGCTCGTCGCTCTGACGGATGATGGCAATCACCTCGTCGATGTTGAGCAACACCAACTGACGACCTTCCAAGATATGGATGCGGTCCAACACTTTGTTCAAACGGTGCTGCGAACGGCGCAGAATGGTGGCCGAGCGGAACTCAATCCACTCGGTCAGCATGTCGCGCAA
This sequence comes from uncultured Burkholderiales bacterium, assembly GCA_903952885.1. Taxonomy (GTDB): domain Bacteria; phylum Pseudomonadota; class Gammaproteobacteria; order Burkholderiales; family Burkholderiaceae_C; genus Limnohabitans. The sequence goes on along the minus strand of CAJBHE010000190.1, from coordinate 2,826 downwards.
GGACTTAGGCACGGGGCGACCATTGATACCCACCATGGTGAGGTTGATCGACGACGAGGTTTCTAGGCTCGTGTGCGCCAGCAAGGTGGTGATGAGTTCTTGTTGCTCAATGGTGCGGGTCTTGGGCTCGAACACCAAACGCACAGCCGCATCTTTGCTTGACTCATCGCGCACCACGTCCAACACGGCCAGCACGGTGGCTTTGAGTTGGGTTTGGTCGGCGCTAAGGGCCTTCTTGCCTGTTTTGACCTTGGGGTTGGTAAGCTCTTCAATCTCTTCCAACACGCGCTGGCTGCTCACACCGGGTGGTAACTCGTTGACCACCAGTTGCCATTGGCCACGGGCCAATTCTTCAATGGTCCAGCGGGCGCGCACTTTGAGTGAGCCGCGTCCTGTGCGATAAGCATCGGCAATGTCTGATGCGCTGCTGATGATTTGGCCGCCGCCGGGGTAATCGGGCGCAGGCAAGATTTGCAACAACTCTTCGTCGCTCAGCTTAGGTGTTTTGATGAGTGCCACGCACGCATCGGCCACTTCGCGCAAGTTGTGGCTTGGAATTTCAGTGGCCATACCCACCGCAATGCCGCTTGCGCCGTTGAGCAAGGCAAATGGCAAACGGGCGGGCAACTGCTTGGGCTCTTCGGTGGAGCCGTCGTAGTTGGGCTGGAAGTCCACCGTACCTTCGTCAATCTCATCGAGCAGCAGCGTGGTAATTTTGGCCAATCGGGCTTCGGTGTATCGCATGGCGGCTGCGCCATCGCCGTCACGTGAGCCAAAGTTGCCTTGGCCGTCAATCAGTGGGTAGCGTTGCGCAAAGTCTTGCGCCATGCGCACGAGGGCTTCGTAGGCGGCGCTGTCACCGTGGGGATGGTAGCGACCCAGCACGTCACCGACCACGCGGGCGCACTTGACGGGCTTGGCACCTGTGTTGTTGTTAGGGCCGCTGTAACCCAGGCCCATGCGGGACATCGAATACAGAATGCGGCGTTGCACCGGTTTTTGACCATCGCACACGTCGGGCAACGCACGGCCTTTGACCACGCTGAGCGCGTATTCAAGGTAGGCGCGTTGGGCGTAATGGCCCAGCGCGATGTCGCCGTCGTTATCAGCGGTGGGCAGTTCGGGGGTTAACAAATCGGTCATACGTCAATCTCAATCGAATCGCCATGCAGTTCCATCAGCTCACGGCGCGCGGCTGCTTCGCCTTTGCCCATGAGTTGCGTAATCAAACCTTCGGTGGTTGCAAAGTCCAGCAAGCCCAGTTGCACGGGCATGAGGCGACGGGTGTCGGGGTTGAGGGTGGTGTCCCACAGTTGTTCGGCACTCATTTCGCCCAAACCCTTGAAGCGGCTGATGCTCCACTTGCCTTCGGCCACGCCGTCTTTACGCAACTTGTCGAGAATGGCGGTGAGCTCACCCTCGTCCAATGCGTAAACCTTGGTGGCTGGCTTTTTGCCACGCGCCGGTGCGTCCACGCGGAACAGCGGTGGGCGCGCCACAAACACATGACCCGCTTCGATGAGCTTGGGAAAGTGACGGAAGAACAGCGTGAGCAAAAGCACTTGAATGTGCGAGCCGTCCACGTCCGCGTCGGACAAGATGCACACCTTACCGTAGCGTAGGCCGCTCAAATCTGGCGAGTCATTGGGCCCGTGCGGGTCCACACCAATGGCCACCGAAATGTCGTGAATTTCATTGTTGGCAAACAAGCGGTCGCGCTCGACTTCCCAAGTGTTCAGCACCTTGCCGCGCAGCGGCAGGATGGCTTGGCTTTCTTTGTCGCGGCCCATCTTGGCGCTACCGCCCGCAGAGTCACCCTCGACCAAGAACACTTCGTTGTGCGCAATGTCTTTGCTTTCGCAATCGGTCAGCTTGCCTGGCAACACGGCCACGCCTGAGCCTTTGCGCTTCTCGACTTTTTGACCGGCTTTTTGGCGCGTTTGTGCGGCCTTGATGGCCAGCTCGGCCAGCTTCTTGCCGTACTCAACGTGCTGGTTGAGCCACAACTCCATCGTGGGCCGCACATAACTTGACACCAAACGCACGGCATCGCGCGAGTTGAGGCGTTCTTTGATTTGACCTTGGAACTGCGGGTCGAGCACCTTGGCGCTCAGCACGTAGCTGGCCCGTGCAAACACGTCTTCTGGCATGAGCTTGACGCCCTTAGGCAACAAGGCGTGCAGCTCGATGAAGCTTTTCACCGCCGTGAACAAGCCATCGCGCAAGCCGCTGTCGTGCGTGCCGCCCGCGCTGGTGGGAATCAGGTTGACATAGCTTTCGCGCACAGGTGCGCCGTCTTCGGTGAAAGCCACGGCCCAAGCTGCGCCCTCGCCTTCGGCGAAGCTGTCATGGTTGCTGTCGGCATAGCCATCGCCTTCAAACAAAGGAATGACGGGGTCGCCGTGCAGGGTCTGCATCAAGTAGTCACGCAGGCCGCCTTTGTAGAGCCAGTTTTGCGTGTCTTTGGTTTTTTCGTTGGTGAGAATCACGCTCACGCCGGGCATGAGCACGGCTTTGCTGCGCAACAAGTGCACCAGCTCGTTCATCGGCAAGGCCGAGGATTCAAAGTATTTGGCATCGGGCCACACACGCACGGTGGTGCCCTGCTTGCGGTCGCCTGATTCTTGTTTGCGGGTGGTGAGTTTTTCCACCACGTCACCGCCTGAGAAGACCAAACGGGCCACTTGGCCTTCACGGTAAGAGGTGGCTTCCATACGCTTAGCCAGCGCGTTGGTCACGCTCACGCCCACGCCGTGCAAACCGCCAGAGAAGCTGTATGCGCCGCCCGAGCCTTTGTCAAACTTGCTACCTGCGTGCAAGCGGGTG
>CAJBHE010000189.1 GCA_903952885.1 uncultured Burkholderiales bacterium | reverse complement strand
GGTGACATTGCGGAGGCCTTGGAACTTGCCATAGAAGAAGTTCAGATCGCGGACTTCCAAGGCGTTTTTATTTACTGTTTTAGTTTCAGACATTTTGTAAATTCCTGATTGAAATTAGGCGCTGACTTTGTCGCGGAAGAATACGCGTGCCAAGATGTTGAGCACGAGCACAGTCAAGGTGATCAACAAAGCACCTGCCCAAGCCAAACGCACCCAGTTGTCATAAGGGCTCATCGCAAACTGGAAGATCACCACAGGCAAGTTGGCCATGGGCGCGCCCATGTTGGTGCTGAAGAACTGGTTGTTCAAGGCGGTGAACAGCAAGGGTGCGGTCTCGCCACTGATGCGGGCCACAGCCAACAACAAGCCGGTCATCACACCGCTTTTGGCGGCGCGCAAGGTGATGAAGGTGGCCACTTTCCAGCGTGGTGCACCCAAGGCAAAAGCGGCTTCTCGCAAGCTGCCGGGCACCAAGCGCAACATGTTTTCAGTGGTGCGCATGATCACAGGCACAGCGATGAGGGCTAGGGCTAAGCTCCCCGCGTAACCAGAAAAGTTGCCCACCGTGGCCACTGCAATCGCATACACAAACAAACCCAACACGATGGAAGGTGCAGACAGCATGATGTCAGTCACAAAGCGGGTCAGCTCGGCAGTTTTGCTCTCATCACCATATTCGGTGAGATAAACACCGGCCAAGATGCCGACAGGAGTAGACACCAACACGGTCAAGCCCACAATCATCAGGCTACCCACGATGGCGTTGCGCAAGCCACCACCTTCAGTGCCTGGGGCCGGTGTGTCACTGAAAAGTAAATTACCATCCAAGGCTGCGAGCCCGTTGGCAAAGAGCACGTAAAGAATCCAAAGTAAGACGGCTAAGCCGACAGCCATGGCAGACATAGAAAAAGCCAAGCCTAGCGTGCTGGCAATGCGGCGTTTTGCGTAAAGTTGATTATTCATTTGCATAGAAACCCTTTAATTGCCTTTGGCTTTTTCAGCACGCATGATCATGACCTTGGCAGCAGCCAACACCACAAAGGTGATGATGAACAGCAAGAAGCCCAATGCAAACAAGGTAGAGAAGTGCAGGTCTGCAGCTTCACCAAATTCATTGGCCAGTACAGAGGCGATGGACGTTCCGGGGGAAAACAAAGAGGTGGGCATGCGGTTGGCATTGCCAATCACAAAGGTCACTGCCATGGTTTCACCCAAAGCTCGACCCAGTCCCAGCATGATGCCGCCGATCACACCTTTTTGCGTGTAGGGCAAGACCACTTGACGCACCACTTCCCACGTGGTGCAACCCAAACCATAGGCAGATTCGCGCAGGATGGGGGGCGTGATTTCAAACACATCACGCATCACAGCGGCTACGAACGGAAGGACCATGAATGCCAGCACAACGCCCGCTGCCAAAATACCCATGCCGTTGGTGGCACCTCCAAACAAAAAGCCTACCAAAGGCATTCCGCCCAAGATTTGCTTCAACGGCACTTGAACGTAATCGGCAAACAAAGGCGCAAACACAAACAAACCAAACATGCCATAGATGATGGAGGGAACAGCCGCCAACAGCTCGATGGAGGTGCCCAGCGGGCGACGCAACCATACTGGGCATGTCTCGGTCAAAAACACAGCCACGCCAAACGCCAATGGCACGGCGATCAAGAGCGCAATGCCAGCACTGGCAATCGTGCCCACAATTGCAATGGCTGCTCCAAATTCTGAGTTGACGATGTCCCACTCAACACGCCACAAAAAGTTAAAACCAAACTTTTGAAAAGTTGGCCAAGCATTCACAAACAAAGAAACAATGATGCCTAACAAGGCCGCCAGCACGAGCAATGAAAACGCTTGTGTAACGCGGTGAAAAAAGAAATCCTGCGTTCGCTGTTTGTTTGCAACAGCCACCATGTCAGCGCTCACGGCTTGACCAGATGTTTCTTGTACTAAATTTTGTGAGCTCATGACAGACCCTAGACTCATAAAAAACCTTAAACCTTAAAAACCAAAAAACCGTCGGCATGGAGACCAAAGCCGACGGAATTTATCAGATCAATTCAAATTACTTTTGAATTTGTGTCCAAACTTTGGCGCGGATTTGTGTTGTCAAACTGTCAGGCAGTGCAACGTAATCCAATTCTTCAGCCATTTTCTTACCATTGATGAATGACCAATCAAAGAATTTGATGGCTTCTGCAGATGCTGCTTTGTCTGTCGGTTGCTTGTACATCAAGATGAATGAAGCCGTGCTGATGGGCCAGCTATTTGCACCTTTGGCGTTAACCATGGACACGCCCATGCCTGGGACGCTCATCCAATCCACGCCAGCGGCAGCGGATGCGAATGTCAAATCATCGGGGGCAACGTACTTGCCGTCTGCGTTTTGCAATTGCATGAACGTCATGTTGTTCTTTTTCACGTAAGCGTATTCAACGTAACCCAAAGAACCCTTGACTCGGTTAACGTTAGCGGCCACGCCTTCGTTGCCCTTGCCACCCACGGAAGAGGGAGCTGGCCACTTAACAGCAGCGCCCTTGCCGACTGATGCTGACCAGTCTTTGCTAACAGCAGTCAAATAGTCGGTAAAGTTGAAAGTGGTGCCTGAACCATCAGCACGGTGAACCACTGTGATGGCTTGGTCAGGTAGTTTTTTGCCAGGATTCAAAGCAGCGATTTTTGGGTCGTTCCAATTCGCAATCTTGCCCATGAACATGTCTGCCAAGACCGAACCTGTCACACGCAATTCGCCTGGCTTGAAGCCATCCAAGTTCAACACTGGCACAGTACCGCCGATGATGGCTGGGAATTGAACCATTCCGTCCTTGTCTAATTCTTCGCCGCTGAGTGGCGCGTCAGTGGCACCAAATGTCACGGTTTTGGCTTTGATTTGGCGAATACCGCCTGAAGAACCGATAGATTGGTAATTCAAGCTATTGCCAGTTGCCGCCTTGTATCCTTCAGCCCATTTCACATAAATGGGGTATGGGAAGCTAGCGCCGGCGCCTGTGATTTCGGCTGCGAAGGCTGAACCCATGGACAAAGTTGCCATTGCAGCTGCTGCCACGGATTTGATGAATGTGCGTTTCGTGTTCACGGGATTCCTTCAGTTGGTTAGAACAGCAAAACTTTAACCATGCTTTGTGACGAAAACGTGACATATATGACAATTCAAAATTCAATGTTTCAAGTATTATTGAAGTATGAGCATGGTTAAACCTTCTGAAATTGAAGCGGTCGAGGCATTGGCCGCATTGGCGCAAGCTCAGCGTTTGCGCGCTTTCCGCGCTTTAGTTGTAGCGGGCGCCGCAGGTTTGACCCCCAGCACACTTACAGCCTTATTGCAAATCGCACCAAGCGCATTGTCGTTTCACCTCAAGGCCTTGAGCCATGCTGGCTTGGTCAGCGCGCAATCCAGCGGCCGCAACCTGATTTATCGCGCTGAATTTGCCCGTATGAATGACTTGCTGACTTACCTGACCCAAGACTGCTGCCAAGGCCAGTCGTGCGCCGTGGTGCCAGAAAGGGCCAATACCTGCTTTTAACTTTTTCAATGTTTTTACAAGGAGCTCACCATGACCACACTTAATGTTCTCTTCCTGTGCACCCACAACTCCGCACGCAGCATCTTGGCTGAAGCCCTGCTGAACCATATTACCCACGGTGCAAGTGGCACGCACTTCAAAGCCTTCTCAGCCGGCAGCAGCCCGAGCGAGAACCAACAACCCAATCCCCTCGCCCTACAAGTGTTGCAATCTGCGGGGATTGCCACCGACGATTTGCGCAGCAAAAACTGGGACGAGTTTGCATTGCCCGATGCACCGCATATGGACTTGGTCATCACCGTGTGCGACAACGCCGCGGGCGAGGTGTGCCCCTATTGGCCGGGCCAACCCGCCACCGCACACTGGGGCTACCCAGACCCATCAGAGGTACAAGGCACTGACGAAGAACGCTTGGCTGCCTTCCGCAACACGCTCTACATGATTCAAAAACGCCTGCAAATCTTGGTGGATTTGCCTGCCGAAAAATTGCAAAAAACCATGTTGCAACACACAGCCCGTGAAATCAGCAAGGACCACGCATGAACTTCTTTGAACGCTACCTCACCGCTTGGGTGGCCTTGTGCATCGTGGTGGGCATTGCGCTGGGCCAGTGGCAACCTGAGCTGTTTCAAGCCATTGGCCAGCTTGAATACGCGCAAGTCAACTTACCAGTGGGCTTGCTGATTTGGATCATGATCATTCCGATGTTGGTGAAGGTCGACTTTGCCGCTTTGCACGAGGTGCGTCAGCACATCAAAGGCATTGGCGTGACCTTGTTTGTCAACTGGTTCGTCAAGCCGTTTTCGATGGCGCTTCTGGGTTGGTTTTTCATTCGCTATTTTTTTGCGCCGCTGTTGCCAGCCGACCAAATTGACAGCTACATCGCGGGCCTCATTTTGCTGGCTGCTGCACCCTGCACCGCCATGGTGTTTGTGTGGAGCCGACTGACCAACGGCCACCCTTTGTTCACCCTGTCGCAAGTGGCCTTGAACGACGCCATCATGGTGGTGGCGTTTGCACCGCTGGTGGCATTTTTGTTGGGCCTCTCGGCCATCATCGTGCCTTGGGACACGCTCATCACGTCGGTGGTGTTGTACATCATCGTGCCTGTGGTGTTGGCACAGCTGATTCGCAAAGCGTTGCTCGCGCGAGGTGAGGCGAAGTTTGAAGCCGTCATGGCGCTCATTGGCCCTTGGTCCATCGCTGCCCTGCTGGCCACACTGGTGTTGTTGTTTGCGTTTCAAGGCGAAGCAATTTTGAAGCAGCCCTTGGTCATTGCGCTGCTGGCAGTGCCGATCCTTATTCAAGTGCTGTTTAACTCTGCCTTGGCTTATTACCTCAACCGTGCAGTGGGTGAAGCCCACAACGTGGCAGGCCCTTCAGCGCTAATTGGCGCATCAAACTTCTTCGAGTTGGCGGTGGCCGCCGCCATCAGCCTGTTTGGTTTTGAATCAGGCGCAGCTCTGGCCACGGTGGTGGGCGTGCTGATTGAAGTGCCCATCATGTTGCTGGTGGTGAACGTGGTGAACCGCAGCAAGGGCTGGTACGAACGCGGCGCGGCTGAATGACCTCAGCCACACGAAGGTTGCAGCCGGTTTTTAGAATCAAGCATGCGTTTTTTTATTAATGCCCTTGGTTTTCAAACCGCTTGGTGGGCCTGCATTGCTGGCATTGGGCTTGGGTTAGAGATTCCTGCCTTGGTCTACTGCCAGGTGTTGGCCGCCCTGCACCTTATTTTTGCCGCGCACCCCTTGGCCGAAGCCAAGCTGGCCGCGATTGCCTTGGTCACGGGCGTGTTGGCGGACACACTGTTGCAAATGGTGAATGTCATCAGTTTTTACGGCTGGGCTTTGGGCCCCGTGAGCCCGTTTTGGCTCTGGATGTTGTGGGTCTTGTTTGCGATGACCTTGAACGCCTCCTTGTCATTTCTACAAAAGCTGCCACTTTGGTTGTCCGCAGTGACAGGGCTGGCTTTTGGTCCCCTGACCTACTATGCTGGGGCACAACTTGGCGCGGCATCTTTTGACGGCTCGCTTGTTCATCTCGCTGCACTTGCTTTGACTTGGATGATCGCGCTGCCCTTCTTAGTCTGCACGGCCAAAAAACTCTTCACTCCACCACAAGGTCTCACATGATGAATCGTCGAAAGCTTTTACTGACTGGCATGGCCAGCACGGCTGTGGTCGCCAATCTGAGTGGTTGCGCAAGCCCATCCATTGATGAGTTTGCAGGCCAAAAGCCAGTACTCGACCTGCGCACTTATTTCAACGGCATGGTGGACGCTTGGGGCATCTTCACCGACCGCAACGGTAAAGTAGTCAAGCGCTTCACGGTCGAGATGAAATGCCAATGGCAAAACGACCAAGGCATCTTGGACGAAGACTTTGTGTACTCAGACGGCTCAAAAGAAAAACGCATTTGGAAACTCACAGATAAAGGCAATGGCGCCTATGTGGGCAATGCTGGCGATGTAGTGGGTATGGCTGAGGGCCAAACCAAAGGCAACGCGTTCAACTGGCGCTACACACTAGCCCTGCCCGTGGGCGGTTCGGTGCTGAATGTGCAAATGGATGACTGGATGTATTTGATGAACGACCGCGTCATGCTCAACAAAGCACGCATGACCAAGCTGGGCATTCACTTGGGCGATGTCACCTTGTCGTTCACGAAAAGGAGCTAACGCATGCAAAACTCTGTGTTCAAGCGCGTGGCCTTGTTCACTCTTGGGGTTTTGGCGAGTGTGCTGGCCCATGCCAGCGACTTGTCTGAAAAACTGCTATTGCCTGATCATGTGCTGCTGATGCGTCATACCCTCGCCCCAGGCGTGGGCGACCCAGCTAACTACACGCTGGCCAAATGCGAAACACAACGCAACCTCAGCACAGAGGGCCGAGAACAAGCTGTTGTGGTCGGCGATTGGCTGCGTCAGCAAGGTGTCAACAACGCAGCTGTGTACACAAGTGTTTGGTGCCGCTGTAAGGACACAGCGCAATTGATGGGTTTCAAAGGCTGGCAGGTTGAACCCACATTAGCTTCGTTTTTTGATGAGATGCACAAAGCCAAAGCACAAAACCAACAGCTGCAAAGCTTCATTGCTGAAAAGATCAAATCCAAGGGCAAACAGGCGCTAATTTTGGTGACTCACCATGTCAACATCTTTGAGTTCGTGGGAGAAAACGTCAGCTCAGGCGATCTGGTGTTGGCAAAGGTCGATGTCAAAGGAAAAATCCTTTCTTACCGTGTCATACCACGCCCCAACGAAGCGCGGTAAGTTTGTCGCTCACACTACCATTGTATGTGTTCACCCCTGTAATCCACATAATGCGCGCCTGATTTGGGGGTGAGGGTTTTCAAGGCAGAGAGCATTCCTGCCACCGACTCGGCTGGCTCTAACAAATGTGGCACCGAGCTAGCAAAAGCTTGCGACAAATTGGACCTCACCGTTCCCGGCTGCAAGGCCACCACGCGCAGTTGTGAATTTTTTCGCTGCAACTCAATGGCTGCAGTTTGCAGCAACATGTTCAACGCAGCTTTGGCGGCCCGATAGCCATACCAGCCGCCCTTGGTGTTATCTGAAATACTACCCACACGTGCAGAAAGCTTGGCATACACCGATGGGCCAGACGCTAACAAAGGGGCGAAATGACGAAGTACCATCACCGGACCCACGGCGTTGATGTGGAAATTTTTCGCCAAGGTTACTTCACGCAAACTCGCCAAAGATTTTTCGGGGCCTACACCGTCGATGGTCAGCGCCCCGGTGGCGTCAATGATGATCTCATAAGGACCAGATGCACGACACACTTCAGCTTGCTGATGAATCGATGACTCATCCAAGACATCAAAACCAGGCGTCTGAGACCGAGACACCTGCTCGACATGCATACAGCGAGAGTCAACTTGAAACGCCGAAACAAATGCGCCACCAATCGCCCCGCTTGCTCCAATGACAAGTGCCTTATAGTCGTTTTCAAACATCAGCAATTGGCCCTTCGATGGTCTGCCAAAGCATGGTCATCAAACTTCATGCTCGGACTTCTCAACGCGCGGTGCTTTGTGACACGCCCCTTCATTCGGATTCGCCACAATTTGAACGAGCTCGGGTTGAGCTCGCTGCGCATCAGCCGTATGACATCAGACTCGCTGAGGCCTAAACGCTCTTGAATGGTTTCAAAAGAAGTTCGGTCTTCCCACGCCATTTGAATCACTGCCGAGACATCACCCGGCGTCAAAAGCGCAAGACGCTTAGCTGATGTTTCATTCATGCTGCGTGACTCCATGCTTCGGTGGCACGTTAAAAGGACATGTGCAACTGGAACACAGAATTGGGAGCCTTGGGCATGATAGGGGTCGGCAAGGGCTTGAACTTGAAGCGCCCCATCTCCTGAGCATAGGATTTGACCTCGACCGATGAGTAGTCCACAAAGTCCGACAAAGTGAAGCTATTCAAGGTGTCTTTCACAATTTGCTCCAGCCCCAGCTCGTAGCTGGCCAAGGTCATCGCATCAGTGCCATCAGACAAAGGAACATCATTGAATGTGCGCTCAAACACCACCGCGATGTCCCAAATAGACACCAATGACACATCGCCGCAAATCATGTAGCCGCCGCCAGGACCTTTCATCGCCGTCACAAGACCGTGATCCTTCAGGGGCTTGAGGATGTTTTCCAAATAGGAGATAGACAAGCTCAATCTGGGCGACAACTCTGTGGTGGTCACGTAGCCCATACCGCGCTGCCCAGCAAGAAATACGCAGACCTCGATGGCATGGATGGTTTTTTTTGAAATCATGGCTAAAACTCCTATTGAGTAATATTTTGGAACATTTACCTACTCAAGCCAAGGTATTTCTATTAAAAACCGTTATTTCGACATATTATCTACTCAACCCCTACTCAAAGGTGCAATTTTGACATTACATATATCGTCCACTGGCCCGCTTTACCGCATAGGTGCAGTCTCTAAAACCACGGGCGTCCCCGTGTCAACCCTGCGTATTTGGGAAACGCGTTACGGCGCATTCAGCCCCGTCAAAACCGAGGGAAAGCAGCGTTTATTTGAAGAACACGATGTGTCCAAGGCTCTGCTGCTCAAACAGCTTTCGCACAAAGGCCATGCCATCAGCACGATTGCCAACCTTGACTTGGCACAGTTGCGCCACATGAGCAACTTGCCGCACAACGCACCACAAAGATTGACAGCACCCGGTCAACCCGTGTTCATGGCGGTGGTGGGCTTGAGCATGGCCAATCGCATTGAGTCCAAAAAATTTGCAATGGGCTTGAAGCAAAATCAAATTCAAGTTACCGATGTGTTGGAGGACTTAACCGCCGCCAGCCAAGCTGAGTTTGCTGAACAGCCGCAAGTGCTGTTGATCAAAATCAACACGCTGCAAACCCCAGTTCACGCCACGATTCAGGCGTTGATCCAACAACACGCCTTTGCGCAAACCATCGTCATATACAACTTCGCGACCGAGGCAGTGGTGCAAGCCATGAAATTTTCAGGCTTGATCGTGCGGCGCGAACCCATCTCAGACAGTGAATTGGCAGAGCTACTGCAGTCGGTGTTATTTGTGGATCAGGCCCGAGCGCAAGAGTTTGGCACCACGGGTGCCGTCATTCCCAGTCGGAAATATTCAGACCAAACACTCACCCGCGTGGCGGGCATTTCAACCAACGTGCTGTGCGAATGCCCTAAACATGTGGCTGAGCTGATTTCGCAACTGGCCAGCTTTGAGGAATATAGCCAAGAGTGTCTGAATCGAAACGCAAAAGATGCTCACCTACATGCCTACCTGCGTTCTATTTCGGGCTCTGCACGTTCGTTGTTTGAAAACGCGCTCGAAAAAATTGCACAACACGAAGGCATTGATTTGCGTGAAGGTGCAGCCTAACCCGCTTGCATAGCCTGCAGCCACATATGGTCGATTTCACTGAGCTTTGTTTTATCAAACTCCGCCGCACGCTCCCAATAACGACCTGAAGGAACCATGTAGCCCAAGTCTTGTTCGACCTGAAGCACACGCGTCACGACCGATCTATCAAACAGCTGACTTTGGCGGTTCACCATGTCTTGACACAACGACTGGGTCGCGAACTCTGCCATGGACACACGGGGGAACAACAGACGTGATTCGGGAAGCTTGGATAAATTCACCACCGCGCAATTTTGTGAATGCGCGAACGATAAAAATCGAACCGACTTAGCCTCTAAGGACTGCAAGGTCACATCCACACGCAAAGGGTCTGGTGTGCCTTGGCCATAAAAATGGCTGGCCTCGCCAGCGCCTGTGGCGTAGACCATGTCGCACCCCAAAAACGCCAAAATGTCTGGCTTTAAGGCACCCAAAGCCCAGTAACCCGTAGTAAAGGCCATGGTGCCACCGGCATACACGAAGCCACCAAAACTATTTTGTTGTGGCACAAACTCAGAGGCATCAATCAAGCGCTGATGGGGCAACAAGGGCTCAGGTGGCAAACGATCTAGGGCCAAGTCTTCGGGGTAAACCAAGTAGTCCCAATCGGGCGTGATTTGCCAGGCGTTGTTGATGGCCACACGCGACGTAAAAACAGACAGGTCCCAGTTTTTCGCCAGCACCGCGTCTGGCGCACTGCCAAGCACCAACACAATTTTCAAACCATTTGCCACGCTGTTTCCCCTTTCATGGAAAGCCTTCTCACTTTTGCGAGGGGCTAATCTTGCCAGACAAATATGAAAGTCATGGGCCAAGCGGGCTGGATCCGTCGATAGCCATTGCGCGCCCAAGGTTGGTGGGCGTTCATAGAATCAAAGCATGACCCTCACCACCCTTGCACGCAACGTCTTGGGCACGGCACTTATGCCCTGCTCTTACGACCCACTCACTGGCTACTACCGCGACGGTTGTTGCCACACCGATGCCCACGACCACGGAAGCCATGTGGTGTGCGCCAAAGTCACGCAAGCCTTTCTGGATTTTTCATTGCAAAAAGGCAATGACCTCATCACCCCCAGACCTGACTACCGCTTTGTCGGACTCAAAGCGGGCGACCGTTGGTGCTTGTGCGCCATGCGCTGGAAAGAAGCCTTGGATGCAGGTGTAGCACCACCTGTGGTGCTAGAGTGCACCCACGCCAAAGCCCTTGAGTTTGTGACGCTGGAGCAACTTCAGTCATGCACTTAAACACAGTCACCCGCCTCGCCTTGTTGGTTGGGCTTTTATGGATGCAATCAGCCATGGCCATCGAAGAACCCCACTACGACGTGCGCATCTCACAAGGCCCCTTCGAGCTGCGCCATTACGCGCCGACCTTGGTCGCCGAAACCGTGGTGGACGGCGACATGGACGCCGCATCTGGCAAAGGCTTTCGCTTGATTGCCGATTACATCTTTGGCAACAACCGTGCTGCGGTCTCCCAGCAAGCCGCCAAAATTGCCATGACCGCGCCAGTGACGATGGAGCCCCAATCTTTAAAGATTGCCATGACCGCGCCCGTCACCATCGAGCCGCAATCGGGCAACAACGCGATGGCCGAGGCCACCCAATGGCGCATTCACTTCGTGATGCCCAGTCAATACACCCTGGCCAACATTCCCAAGCCCAACAACAACGCGGTGACCTTGCGCGAGCTACCGCGCAAATACTTTGTGGTGTATCGCTACTCAGGCTTCAACACCTTGGCACGGGTGCAAGAAAAAACCAACGACGCCTTGGCTTGGGCCCAGCAGCAATCCCTCAAGGTTGTGGGCACGCCGCAGCTGTCGCGCTACGACCCACCTTGGACACTTCCCATGTTCAGGCGCAACGAAATCATGGTGGAGGTCGCTGCGCCATGATAGCCAAGCTGCCTCTGTCAATCAGGGCCTGCGTTGAGCTGCGCGACCTACAACTGCACACAGAGATCGGCAGCTATGGCCTCCACGAGGTAGTGCCCGATGCACACGTGCTGGACCTTACGCTGTGGCTCGCGCCAGCCTTGGTGCTGATCGCCCAAGACGGCATGGCCCATGTGTTTGACTACGACCCCTTGGTGGCCGAGATCGACCGTCTCGCCGCGGATGGCCATTACGACACCCAAGAGCGTTTGGTCACGCGCATCGTGCACGCGTGTGCGGCTTACTCTGAAATTGAGGCGGTCGACATTGCTTTGCGCAAAACGCCCGTGCGCCAAGGTTCAGGCTCGCTGGGCGTGCGTGTGTCAGTGGATGCCCACACACTGAACACCCTGCGCTGAGCCACCAAAAGAAAACCGCCCGAAGGCGGTGTGTGGCTAACGCATGAACAGTCGCGAAGCTTAGGGCTTCGCCACTTTCCAAGCGCCCTCTGCGCGACCGTCACCTGTCTTGTCGCCTGGCTTGGCATCTTTTGACCAGAAGTAAAGTGGCAAGCCTTTATAGGCCAACTGTTTTTTGCCATCATCGCGCGCAATCACGGTGTAGTCACCTGAGGCTTGGACATTCGCTTCCACCAAGAGGGGTGGCCAGTTGATGGCGCACTGCGCATTGCACACAGACTTGCCAGAACCCACGCCGTCTTTTGTAAAGATGTACAGCGTCATGTTGTTGGTACCGACCAACACCCCATCGCTGACTTGGGTGTAAGACGTGCCGCCCATCCAAGTGGCGCAAGCGGACACTGCCAATATGGAGACAGAAGCGATCAAAAGACGTAGAAGTCGTGACATAGATTTCCTTTTATTTGACAAAAGATATTGCCAAATTCACTTTAACTGAATTTGATGTCAAACCACAGGCACTTGCTGCCAGTCCGTCGTGTAGCTGGGGGATTTTTGGTTTTGGTTCATTTGCCAGGTCTTGAAAGCCCCCTGCGTCGACACCTTGACCGTGCCGCGCCCGTAACGTTTGTTGAGGCCATCGATCACCGCCATCAAGTGGCTGGGCTGGGCTTGTGCAGGTTCTAGCCAATCGGTTTGGTGCGTGGTGACGGACGAAATATCGCTCAGCATGATGCCGGCTTTTTTGTAGCCATAGCCCTCTTTGAACAAGCGGCTCACCAAGTAATCGGCCCAGCGGTTGACCACCAAACTGTCTTGCGTGGGTTGCGGCAGTGGCAAGGTGAACGACGGGTTGTACTGCGGCTGGTCTGGGCGAAAACGGTTGGTGCGCAAAAACACATGAATGGCCCCCGCGTGCGAGCCCTGCGTGCGCAGCTTGACGCAGGCGTTGGCTACAAAGGTGCTCATGGCGTCTTGCAGCACGGCCAGCTCGTGGACAGTTTGGCCGAAAGATCGGCTGCACACAATTTGTTGCTTGTCGGGTGCTATGTCTTGCAACGCGAGGCAGGCAATGCCTTGCAGCTCGCGTTGCGTTTTCTCTAACACCACACCAAACTCGGCACGCAAGGTGGGCGTGTGTGCACCGCGTAAATCAGCGACTGTTTGAATGCCATGTTCAGCCAGCCGTGCGCTGAGGCGCTGGCCCACGCCCCACACCTCGCCCACCTCAATTTGGCCCAAGATGCGCGCTTGCTGGGCGTCGCTCAAATCGTTGTAATTAAAAACACCCTTGGACCTCGGATGCTTCTTGGCAATGTGATTCGACAGCTTAGCCAAAGTCTTGGTCGGGCCAATGCCCACGCACACCGGAATGCCGGTCCAAGCGATCACACGGTCACGCATTTGGTAACTCAGGGCTTTGAGCTGGGGCATGCCCGTGAGGTCAACAAAACACTCGTCGATCGAATACACCTCATGCTGCGGCGCGTAGTCAGCCAAGATAGACATGACGCGGTTGGACATGTCTGCGTACAAGGCATAGTTGGAGCTCAGGGCCACCACGCCTTGCGCTTTGGCCTGCTGCGCATATTCAAACCAAGGCTGGCCCATGCGCACACCCAAGGCCTTGGCCTCATTAGAGCGCGACACGGCGCAGCCGTCGTTGTTGGACAGCACCACCACAGGCACGCCTTTCAAATCAGGGCGAAACAAGCGCTCGCAACTGACGTAAAAGTTGTTGCAATCGACCAAGGCAATTTGCGAGGGCATGGGGTTCAGGATGCGACCGGCTCTACCACCGCTGTTTTCAGCATGATGGGCCGCACCAAAATTTTGTAACTGTCTAAATCAAACTCGCGCGGTGCGGCGTCGTTCAACGCCAAGGATTGGCTTAGGTGTGGAGACAGCGAAGACGACGCAGATGACAAAGCCCGCGAGCACTGCGTGCCCAAGTAACACCAGTTGTTCACACGGTGGCGCTGCACCCAAGTGCCCGAGGTTTCCACCACATCCACCGCACCGGCAAAAGGCCACACCTCAACCTGCGAATCACACAGGGCCGAGAACAAACGCGCGTCATGGATGCCGCGCTCTTCTTGCCCGACACACACGCCCAAACAGGTTTTGATTTGCACCCCAAAGCAGCCGCGCCGACCTGCGGGCTCAAGTCCCAACACCGACAAACACAAGCTGTGCTGCTCGGCCAAGGCTCTGAGTTTGGTGGCCGCTGCATGCGGCGATGCAAACAAACCATACAGCGCAGGCGTAGTGCCGAGGTTGACCGACTTGCTGTCCACCACCTCGGGCACTAGGCCCACGGGCGACTGCACCAAGCGGATCGAACACAAACTGCGAATACGTCGCAGACGCTGGTTGAACATCGGGTTGTCAGTTTTGATCATGCGCGACTCAAGCAACAAAGCGCCCATCTCACCCGCGGTTTCAATGAAGTCAATGCGACGCGTTTGGGCCACCATGCGGGCCTCGTCGGGTGCGCGCAAGTGGCTCATGACGCGACTGCGAATGTCCACACTTTTGCCGATGTACAAAGGCAGCGGGCTGTCGCCACGAAAAATATACACACCCGCGCCGCGTGGCAACGCAGCCAAATTGTCAGGGTCAATCTGGTGGGTCAGCACAGTTTGTGGATGTTGTGGGTCACCACGCCCCACACCACGAAGTCGTCTTCTTCTTTGATGCGTCGGGGTTCATAGCTTGGGTTTTCGGCCATCAGCTGCACCACGCCTGCATGTCGGTGTAAACGCTTGACCGTGAACTCGTTGTTGAGCTGAGCCACCACAATGTGGTTGTGCTTGGGGTCAATGCTGCGGTCGACCAACAGGGCATCGCCCTCGTAAATGCCCACCCCCGTCATCGAATCGCCCTTGACACGAAACACATAGGTAGCCGCTTTGTTGCGGATCAAATGTTGGTTCAAATCGATGCGTTCCTCGGTGTGGTCAGCCGCTGGTGACGGAAACCCCGCAGGCACCAACCAGCCGCACACATCCAGCCACAAGCTGCCCACATCTAGGGGCAAAATAGGATGAGAGAGTTCTTTTAAATGTGACATCTGCCTATAATACTGTACAAATAAACAGTTAACTTACTTTTCGATTTTCCACACCATGCCAAAACTCAACCCCGCAGACGTACAACACGCCCTGGCCTCCCTCAACGGATGGTCGTTAGACACGGACGCACAGCACCAGCCCCCCTGCCTTTGCAAAAGCTGGAAGCTGCCCAGCTTTGACGCTGCGGTGGCGCGGTTCAACCAAATTGCCCAGCTGGCCAAAGACCAAGACCACCACCCCGAAGTGCTGTCGAGCTACACGCACTTGCAAGTGCGCGTCTGGACCCACGATGTGTCGGGCCTGACGGACAAAGACTTCAAACTCGCCCACAGCGTTGATGCGCTGTTTGCGGCGACACACCCATGAAGTACCTCCAAAAACTCGACGGCTTTCAACGCTCGCCCACGGGCCTGGAGTGGCAAATTTGGAAAAGGCTGCACCTCATTTTGGCGGCAGGCACCGCTTTGCCATTGCTGGCCAGTGCCGGTGCCTATGTGCTGGATGGGTTGGATGCCGCCACGCAAAATGCACGCGCAGTAGAGCAGTTTTTTTATGTGATGCTGGGCGTGGTCATGCTGCACTGGACGCTGGTGTTGACCTTGGCCATTGGCTGCGTGATTGTGATGTTGATGAAAGGCCCTGCCTACGTGGCTGACGCCTACCCCATGGAAGAACCCGCCCGTGACGCAGAAACAAAGTTTCAAAGGTAACAAGCAAAGCCTGCCCAGCAAGCCCTGCAAAACCTGCGGGCGCGACATGACGTGGCGCAAGGCTTGGGCTAAAAATTGGGAGCAAGTGCTGTACTGCTCTGATGCTTGCCGTAAAAACAAAACGCCCACGCCCCCATGAGCTACGAGCTGGTTTGGTTCAAGCGAGACCTGCGCTGGCAAGATCACGCCGCGTTGGCCCAAGCCGCACAGCGCGGGCCTGTGCGCTGCATTTATGTGGTGGAGCCCGAGCTGTGGCTGCAGCCCGATGCTGCCTTGCAGCACTTTGAGTTTGTGCGTGAATCGCTGCAAGCGCTGGATGCTGAACTGCATTTGCAGGGAGGCTGCGTAGAAGTTCACACGGGTGCGCTGCCCGACGTGTTGGAGCGCATTTGGCAAGAGGCGCCCTTTAGCCAATTGCATTCACACCAAGAAACTGGCAATGGCTTTACTTACGCGCGTGATCTGAGGGTAGGTGCTTGGTGTCAAGCGCACAAAGTGGCGTGGCACGAGTACCCGCAATTTGGTGTGGTGCGCAGACTGAAAAACCGCAACCTGTGGCAACCCGCTTGGGAGCGGCAAATGGCTGAGCCTGTGCAGGATGTGGGCGCATTGCAGTTTTGGCAGCCCAACACATTGAGGGGTTCTTGGTACACGCCATCACAGATGCAAGCCCCCTCGCATTTGCAACACAACCCGCCTTTACGCCAACGTGGTGGCCGCCCCTTGGCACTGGCCACTTTGCACAGTTTTTTACATGCGCGCAGCTTGGGCTATCGCGGCGGCATTTCGTCGCCGCTATTCGCTCCCGATGCGTGCTCGCGTTTATCGGCCTACTTAGCATGGGGTTGCATCAGCATGCGCGAAGTAGTGCAACACACACGGGCACACATCGCGCTGCTTCCCCCTAGCGCCAGCCGCCACCGTGCAGGATTAACGGGCTTCATCAGCCGTTTGTATTGGCACTGCCACTTCATTCAAAAGTTGGAAAGCGAACCCGCCATCGAGTGGCAAAACATGCACCGTGGTTATGACGGTTTGCGTGAACACGATTTCAACGAAGCACACTTTGAAGCCCTCAAAGCGGCCCGCACCGGCTGGCCCATGGTCGATGCGTGCGTGACCATGTTGCGCGAAACAGGCTGGCTCAACTTTCGCATGCGCGCCATGCTGGTGTCGGTGGCAGCCTACCCGCTGTGGCTGCACTGGCGGCCCGTGGGCGAGTGGCTGGCCACGCAGTTTTTAGACTATGAACCGGGCATCCACTGGAGCCAACTGCAAATGCAATCAGGCACCACGGGCATCAACACCACGCGTGTGTACAACCCCATCAAGCAAGCCCAAGACCATGACCCTCATGGCCGCTTTGTACGGCAGTGGCTGCCTGAGTTACGGCAAGTGCCCGACACTTGGCTGTTTGAACCTTGGCTCATGCCGCACACCATGCAAGCGCACCTTGGCGTGTTTGTTGGCACGAATGGTGACACTGATGCAAGTGCAGAGGGAGAAGCTCGCATTGCGCAACCCTTGGTCGACTTGGCCCAAGCCACACGCGAAGCCAAACAGTTGCTGCACAGCCGACGCCAAACCGACGAAGTGAAAGCCGCCAAGAAAGCCGTGGTTGACAAACATGCGTCGCGCAAAAACTGGGGCACACGGACAGGCGCTCGCAACACACCTACACGCAAAGCGACACGTGCCTCCGCCGACAACACCCAAGCTGCCAAAGCGCAACTTGGTTTCGATTTTTAAAAGCGCTCCACATGACCACACACAGCCAACGCCTCATCCTCATCTTGGGTGACCAACTCGACGAAGAAGCCTCCGCCCTGAGCGACTTCGACCCTGCGCACGACACACTGTGGATGGCCGAGGTGATGGAAGAATCCACGCACATCCCCTCGTCTAAGCAACGGACCACCGTTTTCTTCAGTGCCATGCGTCACTTCGCCGCGCACCTGCAAGAACGCGGCTGGCCGCTCATTTACAGCCAGCTCGATGACTCACACAACACGGGCACGCTGGCCGGCGAACTCAGCAAAGCCATCGCCCAGGTCAAGCCCAAACAACTGGTGATGACCGCCCCCGGCGACTGGCGTGTTTTGCAAAGCCTACGCGCTGTGGCCCAACAACACGACTTACCGCTGGAGATCAAAGACGACACGCATTTCTTCAGCACCGTGCGCGAATTTACTGCCCATGCCGAGGGACGCAAGCAGCTGCGCCTTGAATATTTCTACCGCGAGTTGCGCCAGAAAAACGGCATCCTGATGGAAGGCAAAAAACCCATCGGCGGCCAATGGAACTTTGATGCCGACAACCGAGGCAGCTTTGGCAAACAAGGCCCAGGGCTGCTGCCCGCGCCAACCCGCGTAACACCCGACACCATCACCCAAGCTGTGATGGACATGGTCAACCAAACATTAGCGCACCACCCGGGCTCGATTGCCCAATTTAGCTGGCCCGTCACACGCGCACAAGCCTTGGTCGCGCTGGAGGAATTCATCACCCACCGACTGCCCAGCTACGGGCTGTACCAAGACGCGATGTGGGAAGGCGAAGTCTGGCTCTACCACTCCCACCTGTCGAGCGCGTTGAACCTGAAGCTGCTCAACCCACGCGAAGTGGTAAGTGCGGCAGAGGCCGCGTTTCACAACGGCCATGCACCTCTGGAAGCGGTGGAAGGTTTTGTGCGGCAAATTTTGGGCTGGCGTGAATACGTGCGCGGCATTTACTGGACCCACATGCCCGACTACGCCGAAGGCAACGCCCAACAAGCCCACGAACCATTGCCAGAGTTTTATTGGACGGGCAACACCGACATGGCCTGCTTGCGAGATGCCATCACACAAACGCTACAACACGGCTATGCCCACCATATTCAACGCCTGATGGTGACCGGCCTTTACGCCTTGCTGCTAGGCGTGGAGCCGAAACAAGTACACCAGTGGTACCTCGGCGTGTACGTAGATGCAGTGGAATGGGTCGAGTTGCCTAACACCCTGGGCATGAGCCAGTTTGCCGACGGCGGCCTAATGGCCAGCAAGCCCTATGTGGCCAGTGGCAAATACATAGACCGCATGAGCAACCACTGCAAAGGCTGCCGCTTCAACCCCGCCGAATCCACAGGCGACACAGCCTGTCCCTTCACCACCTTGTATTGGGATTACCTAGGCCGCCACGCCGACATGCTGGCCAAAAACCCGCGCATGTTGATGCAGCTGAAAAACCTCAACCGCCTCACAGCTGAACAACGCGAGGCCATTGCCACACAGGCACAAACGCATCGCACACAGCTTCACGTCTAACTTTTCGCTTAGCAAAAAGCCCCCCAAGCTTGACGGCTTGGAGGGCTTGAAGTCGCAAAGCGACTAGAAAACTTAAACGCTAGCCAAAGCAGCGTTGAAGGTGGCGCTAGGACGCATCACGGCTTCAAGCTTCTTCAAATCGGGCATGTAGTAACCACCAATGTCAACAGGCTTGCCTTGCACCGCATTGAGCTCGGCGACGATTTTCTTCTCGTTGTCGGTCAGGTTCTTTGCCAAAGGCGCGAACTTGGCGGCCAAGTCTTTGTCGTCCGTTTGCGCGGCCAACTCTTGGGCCCAATACATGGCCAAGTAGAACTGGCTACCACGGTTGTCGAGTTGACCTGTTTTGGGCGATGGATTTTTGTTGGTGTCCAACAATTTACCGGTTGCGGCATCCAAGGTTTTGGACAACACGGTGGCCTTGGTATTACCCGTCTTCAGACCCAAGTCTTCAAAAGACACGGCCAGTGCCAAAAA
Organism: uncultured Burkholderiales bacterium; assembly: GCA_903952885.1. Classification (GTDB taxonomy): domain Bacteria; phylum Pseudomonadota; class Gammaproteobacteria; order Burkholderiales; family Burkholderiaceae_C; genus Limnohabitans. Next base: position 23,494 of record CAJBHE010000189.1, on the reverse strand, counting down.
CTCGCCCAGCGAATCCCAACGCAGGTGGTTTTCTTCCACCAACTGCTGAACATGCTTGGGCGCGGAGCCGCCTGCACCAGTTTCGTACATGCCACCGCCCGCCATCAAAGGCACGATGGACAGCATCTTGGCCGAGGTCCCCAGCTCCATGATGGGGAACAAGTCAGTCAGGTAGTCGCGCAAGATGTTGCCGGTGGCGCTGATGGTGTCCAGGCCGCGCACGACGCGCTCCAGGGTATAGCGCATGGCACGCACTTGGCTCATGATCTGAATTTCCAGACCCGCCGTGTTGTGCTCGTGCAGGTACATCTTCACTTTGGTGATTAGCTGGGCTTCATGCGGACGGTACTGGTCAAGCCAGAACACCACAGGCATGCCGGAGTTGCGGGCACGCGTGACGGCCAGCTTGACCCAATCGCGGATCGCAGCGTCCTTGCACTGGCACATGCGCCAGATGTCACCGGCTTCCACGTTTTCGCTCATCAACACTTCGCCGGTGTTGATATCGGTGATGTTGGCCACGCCGTCTTCGGAGATCTCGAAGGTCTTGTCGTGCGAGCCGTATTCTTCAGCTTGCTGGGCCATCAGACCGACGTTGGGCACCGTGCCCATGGTCTTGGGATCGAACGCACCATGCCACTTACAAAAGTTGATGATCTCTTGGTAAATGCGAGCAAAGGTGGACTCGGGCATCACGGCCTTGACATCTTTCAAGCGGCCATCGGCACCCCACATCTTGCCGCCGTTACGGATCATGGCGGGCATGGACGCGTCCACGATCACGTCGTTGGGTGAGTGAAAATTGGTGATGCCTTTGGCCGAGTCGACCATCGCCAGCTCTGGGCGGCCTTCGTGGCAAGCGTGCAGGTCACGGTTGATTTCGTCTTGCTTGGACTGTGGCAGAGCAGCGATCTTGTTGTACAGATCGGCCATGCCGTTGTTCACGTTCACACCCAATTCGTCAAACAACTTGGCGTGCTTGGCAAACGCGTCTTTGTAAAAAATCTTGACGCAGTGGCCGAACACGATGGGGTGGGACACCTTCATCATGGTGGCTTTGACGTGCAGCGAGAACATCACACCGGTTTGATACGCGTCCTCAATTTCTTTTTCGTAGAACTCGAGCAAGGCTTTCTTGCTCATGAACATGCTGTCCACCACTTCACGATCGAGCAAGGCGACTTTGGGTTTCAGGACGATCGTTTTGCCGCTCTTGGTGATGAGCTCCATCTTCACTTCGCGAGGGCGGTCCATGGTCATGGACTTTTCACCGTGGTAGAAATCGCCCGCATGCATGTGCGAGACGTGTGAACGCGAGGCCTGGCTCCATTCAGCCATGCTGTGTGGATTCTTGCGCGCGAACTCTTTCACAGCGCGTGGTGCGCGGCGGTCCGAGTTGCCTTCGCGCAGCACGGGATTCACGGCTGAGCCAGTGCACTTGTTGTAGCGGGCCTTCAAGGCCTTTTCCTCGTCGGTCTTGGCGTTTTCTGGGTAGTCAGGCAGCGCATAGCCTTTGGACTGCAGTTCCTTGATCGCCAGCACCAGTTGACCCACCGACGCGCTGATGTTGGGGAGCTTGATGATATTGGCCTCGGCCTTGAGAGTGAGCTTGCCCAGCTCGGCCAAATTGTTGGTCGTGCGCTGCTCAGGGGGCAACAGATCCGAAAATTCGCCCAAGATACGGGCCGCCACCGAGATGTCACTGGACACCACGTCAATGCCAGCAGGTGCGGCAAACGTACGGATGATGGGCAAAAACGAGGCAGTCGCCAAAAAGGGCGCTTCGTCAGTCAGGGTGTAAACAATTTTGGAATTTTCAGCAGCCATTGCTCGGTCTCAGTCTTTGTTTGGATAAGGTAAAAAAAATACGGGTCTCGCCAATATTATCTACGTCACTTTAGCCCACCTCGACCTGCGGTTTGCTGACGCCTTGTCACCTATGACATCTTCTTATTCTTTATCCGCATATATGTAGAACTAAGAAATCGTTGGTTTTGGCATAAAGACTGACTAAAGTTCGTACCATCTGTAGGTTCAACCCGTTTGCCTATCAACGCACGCCATGGGGTTCGCTTCATTTTAAATTTGAGTTCTTAGATGTATCAATACACCCCCTTCGATTCAGAGTTTGTCAAAAGCCGCGCTGCCCAGTACCGCGACCAACTGAGCCGTCACCTCGCTGGCCAATTGGTCGACAACGACTTTCGTCCATTGCGTTTACAAAACGGCTGGTATGTTCAGCGCTACGCCCCCATGCTGCGCGTGGCCGTGCCTTACGGCGAACTCAACAGCGCCCAATTGCGCGTGTTGGCCCAAATCGCCCGCGACTACGACACGCCTTCAGCTGAATTGATTGAGCGCGCCCAAAGCACACAAGACAAGATTGGTGGCATTGACGCGCCCAAGCTCACCACCAACTATGGCCACTTCACCACGCGCCAAAACGTGCAGTTCAACTGGATTCCTTTGGACAAAAGCGCGGACGTGATGGAGCTCTTGGCAAGCGTCAACTTGCACGGCATTCAAACCAGCGGCAACTGCATTCGCAACATCACCAGCGACGAGCGCGCCGGCATTGCGGTGGACGAAGATGTCGATCCACGCCCCTATGCCGAAGTGCTGCGCCAGTGGAGCACCTTGCACCCCGAGTTCGCCTACCTGCCCCGCAAATTCAAAATCGCCATCACAGGTGCGACCGAAGACCGCGCTGCGATTGAGTGGCACGACATTGGTCTGCGCTTGTTGCGTGATGACGAAGGCAATGTGGGCTTCAAAATTTACGTAGGTGGCGGCATGGGTCGCACGCCCATCATCGGCACGGTCATTCGTGAGTTCTTGCCTTGGAACCAAATCATCAATTACCTCGAAGCCGTGGTGCGCGTGTACAACAGCTGGGGCCGTCGCGACAACATCTACAAAGCGCGCATCAAGATTTTGGTGAAGGCCGAAGGCCAACGCTACTTTGACGAAGTCAACGAAGAGTTTGACCGCATCTTAGAAAGCGGCGCACACCACACCATCCCGCAAGTCGAACTGGACCGCGTGAGCGCCTGCTTTGTGCTGCCGCCCGTGGATGTGGTGTCAGACGAAGCCCAAGAAAAAGCCGAACAAGCTTTGTTGGCCCAAGCCAAAGCAGACAAAGAATTCACCCGTTGGTTGCAACAAAACGTGACCAGTCACCAAAACCCCGGCCTGCGCGTGGTCACCCTGTCGTTCAAACGTTTGGGTCAAGCCCCAGGCGACGCCACAGCCGACCAACTGGCGATAGCCGCAGACTTGGCCGAAAAATACAGCTCCAGCGAAGTGCGTGTGAACCACGACCAAAACTTGGTGCTGCCTTGGGTGCGCATCGACCAACTGGCCGAGTTGTACCAAGATGCCAAAGCCGCAGGCTTTGCCCGCGCCAACGTGCACCTGTTGACCGACATGATTGCCTGCCCCGGCGGCGACTACTGCGCGTTGGCCAACGCCCGTTCGTTGCCGATCGCGGCTGCCATCACCGAGCGTTACCAAGACCTCGACGAGTTGTTTGACTTGGGCGAGATCGACCTGCACATCAGCGGCTGCATCAACTCGTGCGGCCACCACCACAGCGGCCACATTGGCATCTTAGGCGTGGATAAGGACGGTCAAGAGTGGTACCAAGTGACGCTTGGCGGCTCGGATGGCTCGTTCTTGAGCGGCCCTTCCAAAGCCGGCAAAGTGGTCGGCCCCTCATTTGCCGCTGCCGAAGTGGTAGACGTGGTGGAAGCCGTGTTGGACACCTACCGCGACAAGCGCGAAGGCCATGAGACGTTTGCACGCACCTTGAACCGTGTGGGCTTTGATGTGTTCAAAGCGGCAGCCAATTCGGCACGCAACACCACGGCACGTGCTGCTTGAGCCCGAACCAGATAAGAGAAGAACTATGAGCCTGCAAATCATCACCAAACACACCTCCGAAGGCGCCAACGCTCGCGCTTTGGCCAACGATGTGGACGTGCAAACCCTTGACCTAGAAGGCTTGGAACGCATCGACTTGAACTTCCCAAAGTTCACGGATGGTCGCGCATTCAGCCAAGCTTTTGTGCTGCGCCGTCGCGGCTTTAGCGGTGACATCCGCGCTCATGGCGATGTGCTGATTGACCAGCTTTTGCAAATGCAACGCAGTGGTTTCTCTAGCGCGGTGTTGCGCGAGGACCAAGATGCGGCACATGGCGAAAAGCTGTTGGGTTTGTACTCGCGCTTCTACCAAGGCGATGCGGTACACGTCACCCCACTTTTTGCGGATGCATTGTGAAACTCTAATGAGCACCTCCTCTTTTCTCTCAGCCGGCAAAGCGTCCAAAGCTAACACGCTGAATGCACGCGCCAGCGACGACTTCGCCGCCAAATTGGCTGAAACCCAAGATTTGCTGCAACGCGCAGCGGCTGAGTTGTTGCCCGTCACACAAGCCTCCAGCCTCGGCGCGGAAGACGTGGTGATCACCCACCTCATCAACAGCTTGAAGCTCGACATCCCTGTGTTCGTGCTAGAAACTGGCGCTCTGCACACCGAAACTTTAGCTTTGCTAGAACGCACCGAGGCCACCTCACGCGCGCCCATCCACGTCTATCGCCCTGTGCATGAAGCGGTCATCCAGTTTGTACGCACTGAAGGCCAAGACGCGATGTACAAAAGCCTTGAGTTGCGCAAAGCATGTTGCGGCATTCGCAAGATGGAACCCCTCGCCCGAGCCCTTCAGGGTCAACGCGCTTGGATCACCGGCTTACGCCAAGAACAATCCACCGCTCGTGCACATGTGCCTTTGCAAGATGACAGCGAAGTAGCCACCAAGAATTTGAGCAAATTCAACCCCTTGGCCAAGTGGACTTGGGGAGATGTGTGGCACTACATCGCTACGAACCACGTGGACTACAACCCGTTGCACGACCAGTTCTTTCCCAGCGTAGGCTGCGCGCCTTGCACACGCGCCATCGCCATGGGCGAGGAGTTTCGCGCGGGTCGCTGGTGGTGGGAGGACGAAGCCGCCAAAGAGTGCGGCTTGCACGTGAAGAAATAAAAAATAGAAACCGAGAACCCTATGAACGCCACCGCACAAACCGAGTTGCACAGCTTAAGCAATACCCACCTCGATGCGCTGGAAGAAGAAACCATCTTCATCTTGCGCGAAGTTGCCGCTGCCTTTGAGCGCCCCACCCTGCTTTTCTCGGGCGGCAAGGATTCGCTGGTGATGCTCAAGTGCGCTGAGAAAGCCTTTGGTGGCAAAACCAGCCCCTCAGGTAGCGGCCGCATTCCCTACCCCTTGTTGATGATCGACACGGGCCACAATTTCAAAGAAGTGACGGACTTCCGCGACACACGCGCGAAGGAACTGGGTGCTGAGTTGATCGTGCGCAGCGTGGAAGACTCGATGAAAAAAGGCACGGTGCGCTTGGCTCATCCTGGTGAAAGCCGCAACGTGCACCAATCAGTGACCTTGCTTGAAGCCATCGAAGAGTTCCGTTTTGACGCCCTCATCGGTGGCGCACGCCGTGACGAAGAAAAAGCTCGCGCCAAAGAGCGCATCTTCAGCCACCGCGACAGCTTTGGCCAATGGCAACCCAAGGCTCAACGCCCCGAGTTGTGGACCCTTTTCAACCACAAGTTGCAGCCAGGTGAGCACTTCCGCGTATTCCCTATCTCCAACTGGACGGAGCTCGACGTGTGGCAATACATCGCTCGCGAAAAAATCGCGCTGCCTTCGATTTACTACACGCACAAGCGCGAGGTGGTGGACCGCCGAGGCCTGTTGGTACCTGTGACCGAACTCACCCTACCCAAAGACGGCGAAGAAGTGGTGGTGCGTGACGTCCGTTTCCGCACCGTGGGCGACATCACCTGCACCTGTCCTGTAGAGAGCACCGCGGCCACACCCGAGCAAATCGTTATCGAGACCTTGGCTGCCGACGTGAGCGAGCGCGGTGCCACACGCATGGACGACAAAACATCTGAGGCTTCGATGGAGAAGCGAAAAAAAGACGGGTATTTCTAATGAACGCACTCAAATTCATCACTTGCGGATCGGTGGACGACGGCAAAAGCACCTTGATCGGTCGCTTGTTGGTCGACACCAAGGCCGTGTTGCAAGACCACTTGGCTGGCGTGCAACGTTCGGGCGAAACAGACCTCGCTTTGTTGACCGATGGCCTGTCTGCCGAACGCGAGCAAGGCATCACGATTGACGTGGCTTACCGCTACTTCAACACCGAAGCACGCAAATTCATCATTGGTGACGCGCCCGGTCACGAGCAATACACACGCAACATGGTGACCGCCGCTTCTAGCGCTGACGCTGCCGTGGTGTTGGTGGATGCCATCAAGCTGGACTGGAAAAACCCAGCACTTGAGTTGCTGCCTCAAACCCGCCGCCACTCCTTGCTGGTCAATCTGCTGCGAGTGCCCACAGTCGTGTTTGCCATCAACAAACTCGACGCTGTGGAAGACCCCGCACTGGCCTACAAAAACATCGAAGCCGCTTTGCGCAAGTTCGCCAAAGAAGCTGGCATCACCATCAGCGCCATGGTCCCCGTGTCCGCCCTCAAAGGCTGGAACGTGGTGGATACCACCAACGCCGACCAAGCCGCTTGGTGCGGCTACACAGGCCCTAGCCTGCTAAGCATCTTGGAAGAGTTGCCCAACACGCCTGCCGAAACTGAAGTGACCTTCAGCTTCCCCGTCCAATGGGTGGAAAAATTCCACGATTCAGGCGTCACCACCCAAGGCCGCCGTGTGTTCTGGGGCCGTGTGGCCACGGGCACGATTGAGCCTGGCCAAACCATCAAGGTCTTCCCAAGCGGCCATACCGCTGTGGTGTCTCAAGTGCTGTCAGCCACACGCGAGCCACAAAACAAAGCAGCAGGCCACAGCGCAGGCATCGTGCTGGACCGTGAAGTGGACGTGTCGCGCGGTGACTGGTTACTGGCTGCTGAAGGAAGCCCTGAAAGTCAACGCCAACTCAACACCACCATTGCGTGGATGGACGATGAGCCCTTGCTAGCCGGCCGTGTTTACTGGGCTCTGCATGGCCACCGCTGGGTCAAAGCCAAAGTGCAACGCGTGGTGCACCGCCTGAACGTCAACACATTGGTCAAGGAAGAAGCCACAGAGCTCGCCCCCAACGCCATTGGCCACGTGACTTTGGCCTTGCAAGAGCCTTTAGTGACACTGCCCTTCAAGCAATCGCGCATCTTGGGCGCGCTGGTGTTGGTGGACACCGCCACCCACAAAACCTCGGGAGCCGTGTTGGTGAACTGAGCAACCGCCCAGCCCACAAGCCAAGCCGTTTAAAATCAACACTTCGCAACCAGCGCCAACGGCTGGGGCTCCCTTTTCTCATTGATTGAATAGACATGACCCACGTAGTCACCGAAGCCTGTATCCAATGTAAGTACACCGACTGTGTGGACGTTTGTCCCGTCGACTGCTTCCGCGAAGGCCCCAACTTCCTCACCATCGATCCAGACGAGTGCATCGACTGCGCGGTGTGTATCCCCGAGTGCCCTGTGAACGCCATCTACGCCGAAGAAGACGTGCCAGAAGGCCAAGAGCACATGACCAAACTCAACGCTGAGCTGTCACTCATTGGCTGGCCCAGCATCACCAAACGCAAAACGCCGATGGCGGATGCGGATGCATGGAAAGACAAAACCGGCAAACTCGCCGAACTCAAGCGCTAAGCACAACGCGCGCAGCCCCATGACGGCACATCCGGTGATGGCAAACACGATTCACACCGACGCCGTCATTGTGGGCGCAGGCCCTGTGGGCCTGTTTCAGGCTTTCCAGCTTGGCCTGCAAGACATCCGCAGCCACATCATCGACGCACTGCCCCATGTGGGCGGCCAGTGTGTTGAGCTCTACGCCGACAAACCCATTTACGACATTCCCGGCATCCCAGTGTGCACGGGCCGTGAATTGGTGGCGCAGCTGCAAAACCAAATTAAACCTTTTGCACCGACGTTTCACCTCAACCAAGAAGTGACCGAGGTAGAACGCTTTGACGACGGCCTTATCTCCGTTCGCACATCTGCTGGTCTGCACTTTGTCTGCAAGGTATTGGTCATCGCTGCAGGCGTAGGCGCCTTCCAAGCGCGCAAGCTGAGCGTAGAAGGTGCAGCAGAACTCGAAGGCACACACGTGCATTACCGCTTGACTGATGCATCCCGCTTTGCAGGCCAAGACGTGGTGGTGATGGGCGGCGAAGAATCCGCCGTGGCTGCTGCGTTGACGCTGACGCTCGAAGTTCAAGCCCCAAAAAGTGTCACGCTGATGCACCGCCGCGATGTGTTCAACGCAGAGCCGCTGCTGCTGCAAACCATGCGCGATAGCGTGGCCAGCGGCAAGCTGCAACTGCAAATTGGCCAGCCCACCGCCTTGTTGAGCACAGCACATCAGTTGCACGCCTTACAAGTGGCCACGCCCGATGGACAAACCATTGAGCGTCCAGCCCAGCAAGTGTTGGCATTCTTAGGCCTCTCACCCAAACTCGGCCCCATCGCCCACTGGGGCTTGGCGATAGAGCGCAAGCAGCTGGTGGTCAACACCGAAAGCTTTGCCACAGATGTGCCGGGCATCTTTGCCGTGGGCGACATCAACACTTACCCCGGCAAGAAAAAACTCATCTTGTGCGGCTTTCACGAAGCCACCCTCGCCGCTTTTGGCGCTGCCGCCATCGTGCACCCCACACGAAAAACCCTGCTGCAATACACGACCACGTCGACCGAGCTTCATCGCCTCCTCGGGCTCGTTTAAAATACACGTCGCGCTAGCAATAGTGCATTCGCTAGGGGTGTTGAAGCCGTCACCGACTTCGACTGAGAAAGTCCCTTTGAACCTGTTGAGACCTGCCCAAAGCCGGTCTCTAAGTCCGCAAGGACTTGAGGTAATCCTCGCGCAGGGAAGCTTGGTCTTATTACGAGGCTCTTTACTCACAAGAGCGTTCACTCGTTTCAAAGTCAGCCGACCTGTCATCACGTTTAAGGAAACGTCATGGCAAACCATTCGCCATTTTTTAAGGCAACACGCAAGCGCTTATTCGTTGCTCTGTGCATCGCTTGTAGCGCATCCACTTGGGCGCAACAAAACCCAAACGAAATCACCATCACCGATAAGCTACCTGCACGCGTGTCTGGCTTTGTTGATGTACCTGCGCAAGAGCTTCCTTTCTCCACCACCACCATCACCAGCGCCACCCTGCAAGATATCGGGGCTCAACGTGTGTCTGACGCTTTGCGCTTAGATGCCTCAGTGAGTGACAGCTACAACTCGCCCGCCTATTGGGACATCTTGAGCGTGCGTGGATTCACACTTGACAATCGCTACAACTACCGCCGTGAAGGACTGCCCATCAGTGCAGAAACCATGATTCCACTGGACAACAAAGAGCGAGTTGAATTACTCAAAGGTACCAGTGGCATACAGGCAGGCACCAGCTCTCCTGGTGGTTTGGTCAACTATTTGGTTAAACGCGCTCCCACCAATGCCGAACAACAAATTCGCAACGTCACATTCAGCTATGGCCAAGGTCACAACCGCGCTGCCGCAGCAGACTTGGGCGGTCGATTTGGAGAAGTGGCTGAATTTGGCTACCGTTTCAACGTGGCTCATGAAGACCTGAACCCTTACATTCGTAACACCCAAGGCCATCGCGACTTGGTGGCCTTGGCAATGGACTGGCGCTTGAAGCCTGGCACTGTAATCGACTTTGAATTTGAGCAGTCACATCGTGAACAAATTGGCATCAACGGTTATAGCCTGCTGGGCGGTGTCATGCCTAAACCCGTTGACCCACGTGTGAACCTGACGCGCCAGCCTTGGAGCTTACCCGGCGTGTTTGATGCGATGACGGGATCTGTGCGTGTGCGCCAAGAGCTTGATGCGGGGTGGCGTTGGACGACACAGCTTGGCGCTCAGCGACTCAAGACCGATGATCGGTTGACTTACGGTTTTGGGTGCGGTGGCATCAGTGATTACACCCAATATTGCGCAGATGGCAGTTTTGACTTATATGACTTTCGGAGTGAAAACGAAAAACGTATGACTGACGCTTTTCAAACAGAAATCGCTGGCAAGCTAAAGCTCGCTGATTTGCAGCATGAGTTCGCGTTGGGCTTTTCACGTCAGCGCCAACTTGACCGCATGCCGCCTATGCAGTCATACAACTACAACAGCACACCTGGCTCCGTCTTCGCGCCTTTCAATAGCTCAGCCAGTCCCAGCTACGTGACACCCAACACAAATCGCAGTGAATACAGCACAGAATTGAGCATCAAGGATCGAATTCAAATCTCTGATATCACGTCACTCTGGGCCGGTCTGCGAAACGTGTCATACAACCGAAGCAGTGTGCAAAACGAGCACACGGACCAAACGGTGCTCTACCCTTATCCGGACTTGTATCCAAATGCCAAACAATTCAATGGCAGCATCAATGTGCCTTGGCTTGGTATCTCCACTCGCATGATGGGCGTGATGTCCTATGCATCTCATGGTCACGGGGTTGAGCAATTTGTGACACCCAACACGGCCTCCTATGGTCCGAATGCAGGCACCCAACTGGGCATAGGCAGAAGTCGACAAACTGAAGTGGGCTTACGCAGTCTGCCGACAACCACGGCCCTTGAATGGAATGCTGCCGTATTTCAAATATCACGACCCTACGCACATGATCTGTTTGATGGGCCTAACTACAGCACCCGCTATATCGACGGAACACAAACCCATCAAGGCTTAGACCTGGGTGCTGCTTGGCATAAGAACGCTTGGAAATTAAGCACTCAAACGCAATGGCTTCATGCCAAACTCACAGATGTTCAACAAAGTCCTAGCACTGTAGGCTCGACACCGCTCAACGTTCCCAAATTCGTTTTGCGCGGCATGGCCGAGTACCGATACGCCAGCGTGCCTGGTTTGCGAACCGGCCTGCGTGTGTCGCATGAAGGTCAACGCAACGTCACGGAAGATGGCAGCGTCATGCTGCCAAGCTGGACAACAATGGACGCGTCGACGCACTACGACACCAAAGTGAACAACATGGCGTCAACTTGGACACTGGCTATCGACAACCTAGAAGACAAGCGCTATTGGCGCGAATCACCCAAGCAATTCGGTCACTACTACCTCTACCCTGGAGCCCCTCGCACTTTGAGAGCGAGTGTCCAATTTCGCCTCTGAACTTCAAGTAAAGTTAGAGGCATGAATTGGAAGGCTAAGTTTTGGAGAATGTCACATATACAAAGTGCTGTGGCACTTTGTATTGCCACCACCTCTTCCGCTTGGGCCCAAAACAGCGCCGTTGAAATCACCGTCACCGCCGAACCATCCGTTCGAGTGTCTGGTTTTGAGGGGGTCCCTTTGCCAAAGCTCCCCATCAGTGTCAGCGCCTTTGACAGTGCCACCTTGCGCGACATCGGCGCGCAACGCATCACCGACGCACTTCGCTTAGATGCGTCCGTCAGCGACAGCTACAACCTTCCCGCCTATTGGGACAAGCTCAGTGTGCGCGGCTTTACTCTGGACAACCGCTACAACTACAGCCGCGAGGGGCTGCCCATTTCGGCAGAGACGATCATTGCGATGGACAACAAAGAGCGCATCGAGTTGCTCAAAGGCACCAGCGGCATTCAATCGGGCACAAGTGCCCCCGGCGGATTGGTCAACTATGCGGTCAAACGTGCACCAAGTACCTCAGAAAAAACCATTCGCGATGTCACGCTGAGCGATGGCCCTGGCAATAACCGACTCGTTGCTGCTGACCTGGGTGGGCGCTTTGGCGAGGGAGCTGATTTTGGCTACCGCTTCAACGTGGCCCACGAAGACCTCGACCCCTACATTCGCAACACCAAGGGTGAACGCAGTTTGGTGGCCTTGGCCATGGACTGGCGCATCAACAGCAACAACCGCCTTGAGTGGGAATTTGAGCAAAGCCATCACGAACAAATTGGGGTGAACTTTCACAGCTTGCTTGCTTCTGATGGGCCTAAGAATCTCAACCGCATACTCACATTGCCAGAAACAGTTGATGGCACGCGTAACGTCACTCGCCAACCTGGCTCACAACCAGGTATTTTTGATGGGCTCACAGGCAGCCTGCGCCTCAAGCAACAACTTGACAATGGCTGGTTTTGGAGCACGCAATATGGCGTGCAACGTCTGCGGGCCGATGACAGGCTGACCTACGCATCTGGATGCAGCAACGCTCAGCCAAACCCTCAACTGGATAGCTTTTGCCTTTCTCCCAAAGGTGATTTTCAAATCTACGACTACCGCAGCGAAAACGAACATCGCCACACCGATGCCTTACAAACAGACCTGCGTGGCCAACTTATGGTAGGTGGCTTTGAACACAGCTTCAAATTGGGCTTGATGCGGCAACGCCACAACACCCGCATGCCCAACACCACCTCTGAAACCTTATTAGGCAGCACCAACGCCACTAACGGTGGACTAACCGGCATAGCGGGCGCTACGCAATACTGGCCCAGCACCAACAACACCGACTACAGCACTGAAGTCAGCCTGAACGATCGTGTGCAATTGGCACAGCGCACAGCCCTCTGGCTTGGCCTGAGACACACCCAGCTCAACCGCCAAAGCTTGCAAACCGATGGCCAAAACGAAGTGAAGGACGCACGAGGCGTCAGCACCCCTTGGGTAGCTCTGAGCCAACAACTGTCAGAGCACCACAGCGTATATGCCAGCTACGGCCAAGGCCTTGAAGCACAAGTCACGCCCAATCAAAGCAACTACACCAACCGGGGGCAGCCACTGCCCGCACTGCGCAGCACACAACGCGAAGTGGGCCTCAAAAGCCAAGTCAAACGCACCAGCTTTCAGGCAGCTTGGTTTGACATCACAAGGCCAGCCGTCACGGATGGCTTAGCTTGCACCAGCGCAACAGGTTCGTGCACACGGCAAATAGATGGACGAGCCCACCACCAAGGCCTAGAGCTCAGCGCACAAACAAGCCTCACGCAGTGGGACTTTGGAGGTAGTGCTATGTGGCTAAACGCCAAGCGGGAAAATGCAACCGTTGAAGCGGGCCTCAATGGGCAACGCCCCATCAATGTGCCTGATTACATCTTGCGAGGCATGGTCGAATATCGCTACGCGAGCGTTGTGGGTTTGAGATCAGGCCTACGTTTGTCTCGTGAAGGCTCGCGCAATGTCACTGAAACAGGCAACATCACACTACCGGGTTGGACCACTCTTGACGCAAGTACACACTACGATACCCAAGTGAACAATGTACCTTCGAGATGGACAATAGCCATCAACAACGTGGGCAATAAGCACTATTGGCGCGAATCGCCCAAGGCCTACGGCCAATATTTCCTCTACGCAGGCGCACCCCGAACGCTGCGCGCCACTGTTGTGTTTCACCTCTGAGAAACGCATAAATAATGCGCTATAATTTTTGCATTCCTCGATAGCTCAGTTGGTAGAGCACCGGACTGTTAATCCGTAGGTCCCTGGTTCGAGCCCAGGTCGAGGAGCCACCTAAAAAAGCATCGCCTTGCGCGGTGCTTTTTCCTTCGTGACGCAACTAATTGTTGCGCTGAGGGCTTCTGGGTGACTTTTGGCCCTCGAATTTCATCGAGTTATCGCACGCATATTACACGGTCGACCAAGGAATCGAGCAAGGCGTGCGGCTTACTTCAGCCAATGCGGATCGGGTAATTGCCCAAACACCTGACGCAGACCTTGACTCCAACTGCTCCGTAAATCTCTGAAGTAGGTGTCCTCGGAGTCGATACGGTGCCGTTTGGTTACTTGCAAATCATTAGTTTTGATGATGGCGACATCAATAGGCAGACCTACCGACAAATTGCTTTTGATAGTTGAGTCAAACGACACCAAGGCGCATTTAATGGCCTGCGACATGCTAATACCGGGTTGAATCACGCGGTCCAAAATAGGTTTACCGTATTTGCTCTCGCCGATTTGGAAAAACGGTGTGTCCACTGTGGACTCAATGAAATTACCTTGCGGATACACCATGAACAAACGCGGTGCCTCGCCATTAACTTGGCCCCCGACCAGAAACGTAGCCGTGAAATCCACGTCGCTTTGTTCCGGGGCTTCGTTCTTGGTGATGTGAATAGTTTTGCGCAATTCACGCCCTACCAGTTCAGCTACAGCGAACATGGACGCGTGCGCAGTCAATGGTTTTTCAGCGTCCAATGCATGCTGCTTGATGCGGCTGACCACTTGCTGCGTAGTCGCTAGGTTGCCGCTGTTGAGCATGACTATGACGCCTTGGCCCGGCGTTTCGATAACCGTCATTTTGCAAAACGTGGACACATGGTCAACTCCCGCGTTGGTACGCGAGTCCGAGGCGAAAACCAGTCCTTCATCGAGCACCATTCCAACACAGTAAGTCATGCCTTGCCTTATTGCTGATCGTAGATAGCGGATTCTACTTTTGCAAAAATGTGCATGGTTTCATTACCGCCGCCAATACGCATGCCGCGGACTGGACTAGCGTCTTCATAGTCAAGGCCATGTGCCAAACGAATATGCCCTCTATCTGCGTCACTCGAGTTGCTGACGTCATAGCCTATCCAGCGTCCGCCCACCCAGGCCTCGGCCCATGCGTGACTAGCAACTTGCTCGTTTTGCGCCGAATGCAAATAACCGCTGACGTAGCGAGCCGGTATTCCAAGAAAGCGCGCGCATGCAAGAAACACATGCGTGTGGTCCTGACACACACCCTTACCCTTTGCAAATGACTCCGACGCGGAATCCCCCACGTGCGTGATACCTGTCTCGTAAGGCATGCGCTCCAACAAAGCCAACATCACATCATGCAAAGCTATGTAGGGTCGTGACTTGACCGTTGGGCGGAAGGGTTCGATAAAGTTCCTAATCGGCGCATCTACTTGGGTCAGCGTAGTGCAGCGAAGATACACGGCATGCGGCACCGGGCCCTCGGGCTCGCCTTGATCAGACTCGGTCAAATCAACACTTCCGCTCGCGCGCAACACAATGTCTTGGCTGGCGTTTTCTAACACCAGGCAATGGCAGAGATTACCGAAGGCGTCTGTCCAGTGAGTAGCTTTGCCCGGCAGATCCAGCTGCCAGTTCAACACTTTTTGGCGCTGTGTTTCAGCCGGAGTCATGCGCAGCATTTGGATGCTGCGGCGCACAGGCTGCTCGTAGCGATAACTGGTTTCGTGAAATACCTGTAATTTCATGCGATGGACTCCAGGTAATCGGTTTGCACCGCATGGGCCAGTGCAATATTTTCTTTGACAAACTGCTCTAGGTAGTTTTCCAAACCGCTGTTGTAGACCTCGCTCAAGCTGCCAAATTTCAAATTGGTCAAGAGGTTCGCGCAGCGTTTGCGAGCCTCACGACCGGTTTGCTTTGGCAATTGCTCCAGTATGTAGGCAGTTTCGTCCAAACAAAAATGCAGAGAGCGCGGCACGCGTGGATTGAAGATGAGCAATTCGGACACTCGGTCTGCATCTATGGCGTCGCGGTAGGTGTCGCGGTAGGCTTCCAGCGCACTGACTGAACGCAACACCGCCCCTAGACGGTAATAGTCATCAACCAAGTCGTTGCTTTCGGCATGTTTAACTTGTGTTTTAACACTCAGTATGCGCGCGGTATTGTCGGCGCGCTCTAGGTATGTGCCCAGTCGGATGAAGTGATAGGGCTGGTCACGCTGAATCGTTGCAAAGGTCACCCCCCTGAATAAGTGAGAGCGCTGCTTGATCCATTCAAAAAAGGTGGAATCCACCGAATGATCAGAGCCGTTGATTTTCTTTTTACGCGAAAGCAACTCCAGCCAGGTGTCGTTGATGCATTCCCACATTTCCACCGTCAAGGCGCCTCGCACTGAGCGCGCGTTTTCGCGGCAAGACTGTATGCAATTAAAAATAGAAGATGGGTGATCTGGGTCCCATGCCAGAAACTGTGCCACTTGGTCCGATCGTATTGGCCGGCCTTTAGCTTCGAACGCTGCCAACGTATCGGTGATGACCAGCGGCTCGCTCACCATCTCCGCCGCGGCGCTGCTGCTGTCGGACGTAGACAGCAAAGCCAGTGATTGACCTACTTCCAAGATACGAGCCATATTTTCGGCACGCTCCAGATAACGCGAAAGCCAATAAAGTTGAGCGGCTACTCTTGACAGCATTAGAGCGCCTCCTCATCTTCCAACACCCAGGTGTCTTTGGTGCCACCGCCTTGGGATGAATTGACCACCAGCGAGCCCTCGCGCAAAGCGACGCGCGTCAGACCGCCAGGCACGATACGTGTGTCCTTGCCCATAAGCACAAAGGGGCGCAAATCGATGTGGCGCGGCGCAATGCCCTGATCTACAAAAATCGGGCAGGCGGACAAACTGAGCGTGGGCTGAGCGATGTAGTTGTCCGGTTGCGCTTTAAGGCGTTTAGCAAAAATCTCTATTTCCGATTTACTTGCGGTGGGACCGACCAGCATGCCATAGCCCCCTGCGCCGTGTACTTCTTTGACGACAAGTTGCGCCAGATTCGCCAACACGTAAGACAGCTCGTCTGGCTTGCGGCATTGCCAGGTTTGCACGTTGTTCAATATCGGCGTTTCATCCAGGTAAAAGCGGATCATGTCTGGCACATAGGGGTAAATGGATTTGTCATCCGCCACGCCTGTGCCAAGTGCGTTAGCGATGATCACATTGCCCTGGCGGTATACAGATGCCAAACCGGGTACACCTATGAGTGAATCTGGTGCAAAACTCAGTGGATCCATGTACAAATCATCGACTCTGCGATAGATGACATCGACTTGCTGCGGACCTTCGGTAGTTTGCATATATACATGGCCTTGGCGCACAAACAGGTCCGAACCTTCGACGAGTTCTATACCCATTTGCTTAGCCAAAAATGCATGTTCGAAATACGCACTATTGAAACGCCCCGGCGTGTGCAGAACAACTGTGGGCTGGTCCGCCCAACTGGCCGAGCGCAAGGTTTGCAACAGCAACGCCGGGTAATGCTCGACCGGGCGCACCGCATAGCGACGGAACAAATCGGGGAATAAGCGCATCATTAACAAGCGATTGCTCAACATGTAAGACACACCAGAAGGCACTCGCAAGTTGTCTTCCAAAACGTAAAAATCACCGTCTGAATGCCGCACAATGTCCACACCAGCGATGTGCGCATAGATCTGGTGCGGCAAATCCAAACCTAGCATTAATGGCATGAACTGGGCATTGGCCAGCACTTGTTCGGCGGGAATCAAGCCTGCTTTCAAAATCCGTTGCTCGTGATAGACATCGTGCAAAAACATATTGAGTGCTTTTACGCGTTGCATAAGACCTTTTTCCAGGTGCACCCATTCTTTGCCGTGGATGATGCGGGGTATCAGGTCTGAGGGTATCAGTCGCTCGGTGCCACCTTCATCGCCGTTGAGTGAAAACGTGATGCCGGTGCGCCTGAAGATCAGGTCGGCCTCGGTCTGCTTGATCTGCACGGTATCTGTCGACACGCCTTTTAACCAGCTGTCAAAGGCTTGGTAATGCGGGCGGGCGTTGCCCTGTGCATCGCTCATCTCATTAAATATTGGGTTGCACATCAGAACTCCGCGTTTTCAACTAAGGGGTTCTTTCTTTAAGCACGTATCGTGCCGCTTGCGCACCTGGCAGGTGCCAGGCGCTTTTTCCTATTCACCTGCCAGCATTTATGCAGTTGCATTGACAATTCAAAATAATGGCTTGATATTTGCGTGTATCGAATGAACTGAGCAATTTTGCTGATTAAAAAGACTCGCACCTTAAAAATGACTGCTTTAAAAATTGTTGTTGTGGTTCCTGACTTAGATGTCCAAGACCAGAATGATGATCACGCGATTTCACAAGCTGAACGCTCTAGAGCACTGCGAATAGGGCTGCTAGAAAGCGGATTTAATCTAATTGCCTCATTGCCGGCCGATGTGTTTTTGGCCGAGCGCATTCATCAACTGCAGCCCGACCTCATTATTGTGGACGCCGAGTCTGAAGCGCGTGATGCTCTAGAGCACGTGGTGTTCGCCACCCGCGATGCACGCCGCCCCATCGTGCTTTTCACCGACGACAGCGACACCACGCACGTGCGCGACGCAGTGGCTGTCGGCGTCTCCGCCTACATCGTGGACGGACTCTCAAGCGCCCGCATACGTCCTATCCTCGATGTAGCTATGGCTCGCTTTGAATACGAAGAGCGCTTACGCGATGAGCGCGACGATGCCCGCAATGCGTTGCAAGAACGCACACTGGTTGATCGCGCCAAAGCATTATTGATGGAGCGTCAAGGATTAAGCGAAAAAGACGCTTTCACCAAACTTCGCAAAATAGCAATGGACAAGGGTTTGAAGATGGGCGAAGTCGCTCAGCGCACTCTTGACATGGCAGCGCTACTGTCCTAGTTTGGTGCGCCTCTCTTGGTGCAGTTTCATTCAAACGCCCCAGCTTGGGGCGAAATTCATTCGGGAGAACCCTAGAACGCTGGCACAGCTATTGCAAGTCCAAAGTTAAGAACCAATGACGGTTCAAGGACAAAGGCGTCCCCACCCATGCAATTCATGTGCATGCGGTGAGGACGCCTTTGTCGTTTCTACCTCAGTTTTTTACATAGGAGTGATGTCATGACGAAACTTTTGGAGACCCCCATGAGCCGCCGCAACATTTTGCAAGCCGCCACTGCAGGTGCACTCACCATCGCGCCCGCCTTGCGTGCCGCGGTGTACGCACAAGGTTCGGACAAGCCAGAAAAAGAAGAAGTCAAGATCGGCTTCATTCCCCTCACCGATTGCGCGAGCGTCGTGATGGCTTCAGTGCTTGGCATCGATAAAAAGTACGGCGTGAAGATCATCCCTTCTAAAGAGTCCAGCTGGGCTGGTGTGCGCGACAAACTGGTCAACGGTGAACTTGACTTTGCACACGCTTTGTATGGACTGATTTACGGCGTACACATGGGTACGGCAGGCCCCAAGAAAGACATGGCCGTGTTGATGAGCTTGAACCAAAACGGCCAAGCTATCACCCTGTCCAAAAAGCTGGCAGACAAAGGCGCGGTTGATGCAGCTAGCCTCGCCAAACTAATGGCTACCGAAAAACGCGAATACACGTTTGCACAAACCTTCCCTACCGGCACACATGCGATGTGGCTGTATTACTGGTTAGCCAGCGTGGGAGTGAACCCACTCAAAGACGCCAAGGTCATTACAGTTCCCCCTCCTCAAATGGTGGCCAACATGCGCGTGGGGAACATGGACGGCTACTGTGTGGGCGAGCCTTGGGGCCACCGTGCGATTGCCGATGGCATTGGTATCACCGCCACTACCACGCAGGACATTTGGCGTGACCACCCCGAAAAAGTGTTGGGCACAACGAGCGACTTCGTCAAAAAATACCCTAACACCGCACGCGCTGTGACGGCGGCCATCTTGGAAGCTGGCAAGTGGATTGACGCAGGCTTGCAAAACAAAATGAAGATGGCTGAAACCATTGCCGACAAAGCCTATGTGAACACCAGCGTGGATGTGATCAACCAACGCATCTTGGGCCGTTACCAAAACGGTTTGGGCAAGACCTGGGACGACCCCAACCACATGAAGTTTTTCAACGATGGCACGGCCAACTACCCCTACTTGTCAGACGGCATGTGGTTCCTGACACAGCACAAGCGCTGGGGCTTGCTCAAAGACCACCCTGACTATTTGAAGGTGGCAAAAGAAATCAACCAGATCGACATCTTCAAACAAGCTGCAGCCGCCAGCAAAACACCCGTACCCAAGAGTGACATGCGTAGCAGCAAGTTAATGGACGGCGTGGTGTGGGACGGCAAAGACCCTGCGAAATATGCCGACAGTTTCAAGATTCACGCTTAAAGGTATTTCATGCCCACCTCTTTGAAAAATTTCTCATCACACGTGGTGCCACCCCTCATGGGCTTGGCATTACTGGTGGGCATTTGGTCGCTGGTGTCCATCACCAGTACCAACAACTTTCCCAACCCTACCGACACTTTCTGGCAAGCCGTGGATGTATTCAGCAACCCTTTTTACAACAATGGCCCCAACGACCAAGGAGTGGGTTGGAACGTGTGGAGTTCTTTAAAGCGCGTGGCACTGGGCTTTGGTCTCGCCGCCTTGATGGGTATTCCATTGGGGTTCTTAATTGGGCGCTTCGAATTTTTGTCACGCATGTTCAATCCGCTCATCAGCTTGTTGCGTCCTGTGTCACCGTTGGCTTGGTTACCGATTGGTTTGTTGGTGTTTAAAGGCGCTAACCCAGCGGCCATTTGGACCATCTTCATTTGCTCCATTTGGCCTATGGTCATCAACACGGCGGTGGGTGTGCAACGTGTGCCACAAGACTACATGAACGTAGCGCGTGTGCTCAATCTCTCCGAGTGGAAGATCGTCAGCAAGATTTTGTTTCCTGCTGTATTGCCCTACATGTTGACTGGCGTGCGATTGGCTGTAGGTACGGCATGGTTGGTCATCGTCGCCGCAGAGATGCTGACAGGCGGCGTGGGCATTGGCTTTTGGGTGTGGGACGAGTGGAACAACTTGAACGTGAAAAATATCATCATCGCCATCTTCGTGATTGGTGTCGTTGGTTTGGTATTGGAATACGCCCTCATCAAACTCGCTACAGCATTCACATTTGAAGAGGTGCAGTCATGAACTCATCGTTGACCAGCAAGTATTTGCAAATTCAGGGAGTGGCCCAAACCTTTAAAACAGCCAAGGGCGATTTCCCTGCCCTGCGCAACATCGACCTGAATGTGAGTAAAGGCGAGTTTGTAACCCTCATTGGCCACTCAGGCTGCGGAAAGTCCACCTTACTTAACCTGATTGCTGGCTTGACCATGCCGACTGAAGGCCATTTGATTTGCGCCAACCGCGAAATCGCAGGCCCAGGCCCCGAGCGTGCGGTTGTATTTCAAAACCACTCGTTGCTCCCTTGGCTCACCTGCTTTGAAAACGTCTACCTCGGTGTGGAACGCGTGTTCGGACAAAGCGGTGTCGTGGACGGTAAACCCAAAGAAGACAAAGCCCAACTGACCGCCCGCACACATGCGGCCTTAGAGATGGTGAGCCTGAGCCACGCGGCCTTCAAACGACCTGGCGAAATCTCAGGCGGAATGAAGCAACGTGTGGGCATTGCACGCGCCTTGGCAATGGAGCCGCAAGTATTGTTGATGGACGAGCCGTTTGGCGCCTTGGATGCATTGACCCGAGCCAAGCTGCAAGACGAGTTGCTAGCAATTGTGGCCAACACCCAAAGCACGGTGGTCATGGTGACGCACGATGTGGACGAAGCCGTTTTGCTGTCCGACAAGATAGTAATGCTGACCAACGGACCTGCCGCCACCATCGGCGAAATACTGAGAGTCGATCTGCCCCGCCCTCGCTCACGTGTAACGCTCGCGGACGACCCAGCTTATTTGCAATATCGAAAAGCTGTGATTGACTTTTTATATACGCGCCAAGCGCACGTTGAGAAAAATTGAGGAGCATCGCATGACGCAAAAACTCAAACTCGTGATGGTGGGCAACGGCATGGCCGGCGTGCGCACCCTCGAAGAGCTCATCAAACTTACGCCCGATCTTTACGACATGACGGTCTTTGGCTCTGAACCCCACCCCAACTACAACCGAATCTTGTTGTCGCCGGTGTTGGCGGGTGAGCAAACCTTGGATGAAATCATCCTCAACCCAATCGACTGGTACACAGACAACCACATCACGCTTCACACCAGCTGGACTGTGACCGAGGTGGACCGCGTCAAGCGCGTGGTGCATGCCACCAACGCCGCAGGCGAAGTTCAAAGTGCACCATATGACCGCTTGATTTTGGCCACCGGCTCTAACCCCTTCATGCTTCCGATACCAGGTCGAGAGCTAGACGGCGTTCTGGCCTACCGCGACATCGCCGATACACAGGCCATGATTGATGCCACCAAGAAATACAAACACGCGGTGGTGATTGGCGGCGGTTTGCTGGGTCTAGAAGCCGCCAATGGTTTGATGAAACGCGGCATGAGCGTCACTGTGGTGCACGTCGGCGAATGGTTAATGGAACGGCAGCTCGACAAAGTCGCAGGCGGCTTGTTGCAACGCTCACTCGAAGAACGCGGCATGCAGTTCCGCATGCAGGCACACACCCAAGAATTGCAAGCTGACAAAAACGGGCGCGTAGCGTCGGTCTTGTTCAAAGACGGCTCGCATGTTCCCGCTGAGTTGGTAGTGATGGCCGTGGGCATTCGCCCCAACACAGCATTGGCCGAAAAAATGAACCTTCACTGCGAGCGGGGCATTGTGGTCAGCGACACGCTGCAAACCGTCACAGACCCGCGCATTTATGCTGTGGGCGAATGTGCTGCCCATCGTGGAATTGCCTATGGTTTGGTGGCACCCTTGTTTGAACAAGGCAAGGTATTGGCCAACCATTTGGCCGAGTTTGGTATTGGCCGCTACACCGGCTCGCTAACCTCAACTAAGCTCAAAGTCACTGGCATCGATTTGTTCAGCGCAGGTGACTTCATGGGCAGTGACGATGGCAGCACCGAAGATATTGTGTTGAGCGACCCGCACGAAGGCGTATACAAAAAACTCGTCATCCGTAACGACCAATTGGTGGGTGCGTGTTTGTACGGTGACACCGTGGACGGCAGCTGGTATTTCAAGCTGCTGCGCGATGGCCGCAGTGTGGCGGACATTCGCGAGAAGCTGATGTTTGGTGAATCCAACATTGGCGACGTGGGCCATGAAGGTCACAGCAAAGCCGTCAGTATGCCCGACGATGCCGAGGTGTGCGGTTGCAACGGTGTGAAAAAAGGCGCGATTTGCAAAGCCATTAAAGACAAAGGTTTGTTCACTTTGGATGAGGTTCGCAAACACACAAAAGCCAGCGCCTCGTGCGGCTCATGCACAGGCCTGGTCGAACAAATTTTGATGTTCACTGCGGGCGGCGACTACTCGGCCACGCCGAAGAAAAAAGCCATCTGCGGTTGCACAGAGCACAGCCACCAAGAAGTGCGCGACGCAATTTCGCAGAACAAGCTGTTGACCAACGAGTCAGTGTTTGAATTTTTGAATTGGAAAAAACCAAGCCCGGACACCAAAGCCACAGGCTGCGCCACGTGCCGTCCTGCCATCAACTATTACCGCATGAGCAGCTGGCCTAAAGAAGCCTTGGACGACCCGCAAAGCCGCCTCATCAACGAACGCAGCCACGCTAACATCCAAAAGGACGGTACCTACAGCGTCATCCCACGCATGTGGGGCGGCGAGACCACCGCCGACGAATTGCGCCGTATTGCCGACGTGGTTGACAAGTACAAGATCCCCACCGTCAAGGTCACGGGTGGTCAACGGATTGACTTGCTAGGTGTGAAGAAAGAAGACCTCGTCAATGTGTGGAAAGACATTGGTATGCCCAGCGGCCACGCCTATGCCAAAGCTTTGCGCACAGTCAAAACCTGCGTGGGCAGCGAG